>NZ_JBSJOZ010000038.1:0-2019 GCF_056633155.1 Cryptocyanus atlanticus LEGE 06306 | reverse complement strand
CAGGGTTAACGATGACAGGGGCCCAGGATGTCCAATAAAAGGCACCCACCTCAGAAAGCAAGAAGGACACGCTAACGCGCGCCTCTTCTTGCGGCGTTATACGGTGAAGCAACTGAAATGGTGGGACGAAAGTCTGATCTCATGGCTATCAATTACTACGACGCGATCGCGTTTAAACGACTAAGTGAAGTTGATCCAAGGGACATCATCGAGTTGATGAACGATCCCCTAGTGCGCAGGCACCTGCCGCTCGCGCGAGGTCGATTCGGGGAGTCGGAGTGTGCGAAGTTCGTGGCTGCCAAGGCGCGAATATGGGAGGTTGCCGGCTACGGTCCCTGGGCATTCATCCTAGACGATGTTTTCCTTGGATGGGGCGGTCTTCAGCCTGAAGGAAAGGATGCAGACATCGGAATAGTCTTGCATTCAAATCATTGGGGTGCCGGAAGAGTTCTCTTTCAGAGAATCATTGACTACGCATTTGGAGAACTCGGGCTGGACTCCGTCATGGCACTGCTGCCGCCGAGTCGAACTCGGGTAGCCGGCATGCGGCGGCTAGGGTTTCGCCTCGATGGCGACACGTTTGTCGAAGGCGAGCGCTTCGTCTGTTACCGTCTGATTGCTCCGGCGGCCGCTGAACCAAACACTTAGTTGGAGGTGTGCGGTTCGTCGTCTAACATGCGCTTGCACCTGAAACAAGCACTTGCAGGTGAAGCACAGCGTTCGAAGGCTTTAGGGGATAGCTGAAAGCGGTTACCTTTCTGAAGATGTTCGAAGCTCAGCCCACACGCTGGATAGTGTTGAGCGGTCCGAGTACTCATATGCCTAACACTTGTCCTGGTCAAGACCGTGCATCTGGCAGCTGGCGTAGAAACAATTCATGGCGGTTTTTCCAACAAAGGCCAATGACCACTGCCTTCACAGCTGTGATCCGTTAGGTTAGCCCTACGTGGCAGGGCTGGGCGGAAGATGTACCCGGAGCCAATGCGCAAGAACACACCATGGAAGCGCTGTTGGCATGCCTACGGCAGGCCCTGCGGAAAGCCCAGGAATTAAATCATCTGGATACCTTGGAGGCTACTGGAAAAGGTTGCGAGGAGCATTCCCTCGAATATTTTGCTGCACTCTCAATTCATCACCACCTAGATTAAACAATCTGATGCGATCACTGGAGCCGCCTTGCCCTATCATTTGCAGCAACTCCAAAGCAGCGGTGTCCGGAGCAAGAGAGTATGCAAAGAGTTCTTGTATCCAGCTTTGGCGATTGGGCCGGGAGTTCAGCCAATCCTTCCAAGGGGGTGGCTGAATCATTGGATGGAGCACCCGTAGCCGGAGCATCCATAAGCTCAGTCATTGCACCCAGCAGCTTCGATGAGATGCTTGGCTTGGTCACTAGCGAGATCAATAGGATCTCGCTAGACTGTGAGATTAAGCTGGGGGAGTTCTGTGGACGTAGCATGGTCACAGTTGAGCGACTTGCCCAGAACCTGTTTGACGCGACTCGCTATGGGAAGAGCGCCGCATCAGGCTCACATCCGCAGGATGTGGCTGTTGTTGAAGGCGGGCCGGCCACCTATTATTCAACGCTTCCGAAGCGAGCCATCGTGAAGGCCATGCGTTGCAGTGGCGCTCCAAGCGATCTATCTGACACCGCAGGAACTTTTGGCTGCAACCTACTCATGTATGGAGTGCTTCACCCTATCGCACAGCACAATCTCCCCATCAGAGCGTGCTGGATCCACCTTCCCTCACTTCCTGAAACAGCAGCACAAGAAGCAAACCTCGGTATGCCCAGCATGTCGTTAGACACGCAAATCTAAGGATTGAGAGCAGCCGTAGCCGCCGTGGTTGCTAACCAGAATGACATCAATGATCCGATCCGATCAATCTGGCAATAGTGCCATCACGGCGTTCCCTACTCAAGCATGAACATTGATCTCCAGGGTTACAGCAACGCTCCTCCGGATTGAGGTGGGTGCCTTTTATTGGACATCCTGGGCCCCTGTCATCGTTAACCCTGGG
>NZ_JBSJOZ010000008.1:0-121865 GCF_056633155.1 Cryptocyanus atlanticus LEGE 06306 | reverse complement strand
TCCCGAACATTTGGGAGCCGCGGGGACTCCCGCAGCCATGTTGCTCAGAGGTTCCCTAGACAATACTTAACGAGGATATGCAAGCGACTGGTAACAAGTGTGGCATCGCTTCAACGGACTGCCGATCAATCCGGAGAGAATTTATGGACAAGTTTGGATTTTCTCCAGCTCTCTCCAGGCGTCTGGGAGTAATCCCATCCCGCTCCTTGAGCAAAGAAACTGTGCGCTTAAAGTGGAGTGAACTGCTCTCCGCATGTCCAGGCGCCTCTCCTCCTCAGAGGCGAAAGTGCAGGGTGGCCACAGCCCATCTGATCCAGCACGCCTGGCTCGAGCGCCTCGCCTTCGGCCCCACGCCGATCCACGATCGCCTCATCCAGCTCTGGCTGGGGATCTTTCCGGTGAACTGGCGCCAGCTCCCCGACCCGGCCCTGCTGGTGGGGCAGATCGAGGCCATCCGCGGCGCGATGAGCGGCACCTACGCCGATCTGCTCAGGGCCATGCTGGCCAATCCCGCCCTTCAGATCTCCCTCGATGGCCTGCGCAGCCATCGCGCCAGACCCAATGAAAACCTGGCCCGCGAGCTGCTGGAGCTGTTCAGCCTGGGGGAGGGCCACTTCAGCGAAGCCGACGTGATCGAAGCGGCCCGGGCGCTCACCGGCTACCGGCTCAACCCCGATGGCAGCCTCAGCATCGACCCCCGCCGCCACGACGACCGCCCCAAGACGATCCTCGGCCGCACCTTCCGCTTCAACGGCCCCACGCTGGTCACCTGGCTGTGTGAGCAGCAGGCCACCGCCATCCACATCACCGCCCGCCTCTGGCGCCATCTGGTGGGGCCGCTGCCGGATCAGGCGCGGCTCATCACCATCGCCTCGGCCTGGCGGCGGCAGGAGCTCTCCCTTCCCTGGCTGATCCAGGCACTCCTGGGCACTCCGGAAGCCACGGCCAGCCTCGCCGAGGGCGGCATGCTCCGCGATCCGATCGATCTGGTGATCGCCTCCCTCGCCCTGATCGGCAGCCGCCATCCCGACGCCATCGCCGCCGCCCGCCTGCACCTGGTGCGCATGGGTCAGGTGCCCTTCGAGCCCCCCTCGGTGAAGGGCTGGCCCGTGAACCAGGAGTGGCTCCATCTGCGGGGGTTGCAGGCACGCCGCCGCGGGTTGCAGGTGCTGCTGGCCGATGAGGAGGTGTGGGCCTCGCGCTCGGCGCCCGATCGCCTCCAGCCCGCGCTGACGCCGATCCCCCCCCTCACGCTGGGCCTGCCGGCCGAGGCCAGCCGGCAGAACCTGGCGCTGCTGTTCGCCGATCCCGTGTGGCAGCTCAAATGAAACGCCGAACCCTGCTCCAGCTCGGTGCCGGCCTGGCCGCCGCCCCGTTGCTCCAGACCCTGGCCTCCCGGGCCGCCACCCGCGGAGGCGGGGTGCGGACTGTGGTGGTGCTGCTGGAGCTGCGCGGCGGCAACGACGGGCTGAACACCCTGGCCCCGCACACCGATCCGCTCTACCGGAAGGCCCGGCCCCGGCTCGCCCTTGGCGAAGGGATTCCGGTGCCCAACGGCCTGCTGCTCCACCCGGCCCTGGCCGCCCTCAAACCGGCCTGGGAGGCCCGGCGCCTGGCCTTCGCCCTGGGGGTGGGCTGGCCGACTCCGAACCGCAGCCACTTCAAGGCCACCGACCAGTGGGCCACCGGCCAGCCCTCCGGTGAAGGCCCGGGCTGGCTGGCGGTGGCCCTGCGCCAGCGCGGAACCGCCGGATCCCTCGTGGCCCTGGGCCCCGAAGGGTCCGCGGCCCTCGAGGGCTCTGGCCGCCTCAGCCTGCTGATGAGTCCGGCCCTGCTCCAGGGTCAGGCCACCCTGCCGCCCGACCCTGCCCTGGCTGGGAGCCATGCGGTTCTGCGGCGCCTGCTCACGCTGGAAACCGCCGGAACCCAGGAGCTGCTTCGGTTGAAGGCGGCGCTCGGGCCCCTGCCCACCGGCCTGGTCATCCCCCGCAGTGGGCTGGGGCAGCAGGTGGCGCTGGCCCTGCGCCTGATCGCCAGCGGGATCGCTCCGCCCGTGCTGCAGCTCTCCATCGGCGGCTTCGACACCCACAGCAACCAGCTGGGCCGCCAGGCCCGGGTGCTGGGCCAGGTTGGATCGGCCCTGGCCGCCTTTGATGCCGGCCTGCAGCGGATCCAGCACCGCCCCCAGGTGACCCTGCTCGCCACCAGCGAGTTCGGCCGGCGCCTCCAGCAGAACGCCTCCGGCGGCACCGACCACGGCAGCGCCTCGGTGGCCCTGCTGCTCGGCGATCACGTGCCCCATCCCTTCCTGGGCACCTACCCCAGCCTCAGCGACCTGGACGCCCGAGGCGATCTGATTCCCGGGATCTCCCCGCCGCAGCTCTATCAGCAAGCCCTGACGCTCTGATCGGAGGAGTCCCCGATTCCAGACCTATTGTTGAGCCCGTCAGCGCACGATCCCCTTGATCACCCCCTCCGGCTGGATCACCCTGGCCGTTCTGGCCGCCTCGATCGTGGTGTTCATGGGCGGCTGGCTGGCCCCCGAGATGGTGGCCCTGATGGCGGCCGGGCTGCTGATCGCCACCGGCGTGCTCAGCGCCGGCGAGGCCCTCACGGGCTTCGGCAGCCCGGCCCTGATCACCTTGATGGGCATGTTCGTGCTCTCCGAGGGTCTGCTGCACAGCGGCGCCCTCGACCGGTTGCGGGAGCTGCTGGGCTCCCCCTCGGTGCGCACCCCCCAGCGGCTGGTCACCCTGCTGGCCGGCGTGGTGGCGCCGCTCTCGGGCGTGGTGCCCAACACCCCGATCGTGGCGATCCTCCTGCCGGTGCTGGAGGGCTGGTGCAGGCGGCGCGGCATCAGCCCCTCGAAGGTGCTGATCCCCCTCTCGATCGCCACGATCACCGGCGGCACCCTCACCCTGATCGGCACCTCCACCAACCTGCTGGCCAGCGATGTGACCGCCAAGCTGGGCTACGGCGAGTTCCAGCTGTTCTCCTTCACGGCGATCGGCATCCCCGTGTGGCTGCTGGGCAGCCTCTACCTCGTGCTCGCCGCCCGCTTTCTGCCCGATCGCGGCCTCGATGGCACCACCTCCCTGACCCAGCTCACCCGCCAGGGCTACCTCACCGAGGTGGTGCTGCCCCGGCGCTCCCCCCTCTGCAACCAGACCCTGCACGCCAGCCGCTTCCAGCGCCGCTTCGATGTGGACGTGCTGGCGGTGCACCGCGGCGGCCAGAAGCTGCAGCCGCCCCTGGCCGAACTCACCCTCAAGGCCGCCGACCGCCTGCTGCTGCGCTGCAGCCGCCAGGAACTGCTGCGCCTCCAGCAGGACCAGATGGTGGATCTGGCCGGCACCCTGCTGGAAGCCCCCCAGAGTGCCAACGGTCCCGGCCCGCAGGCGGCGGGCTCCAGCATCCGCGTCACCGAGGTGCTGCTGCCGGCCGGCTCGCTGCTGGCCGGATCCAGCCTGCGCGACCTCCGCTTCCGCCAGCGCTTCAATGCCACCGTGCTGGCCGTGAAGCGCGCCAACACCACCCTGCAGGAGCGGATCGGCCAGCTGCCCTTGCGGGCCGGGGATCTGCTGCTGATCCAGGCGCCGCTCGATTCGATCCGGGGCCTGCAGGAGAACAGCGAGCTGGTGGTGCTCGATGAACTCGAGAACGACCTGCCCACCACCCACCGCAAGTGGCTGGCGGTGCTCACCATGCTGGGGGTGCTGCTGCTCTCGGGCCTGAAGCTGATGCCCCTGGTGGCGGCGGTGCTGCTGGGGGTGGGCGTGCTGGTGATCGGCGGCTGCCTCGAGGCCAACAGCGCCCTGCGCTCGATCCGCTGGGATGTGTACCTGCTGCTGGGCGGGCTGTTCAGCTTCAGCGCCGCCCTGCAGCAGAGCGGCCTGGCCCAGCTGGCGGCCGATGCCCTGCTGGTGCGCCTCCAGGGCTGGCCCGTCTACCTGGCGCTGGTGGCCGTGTACCTGGTGACCCTGGTGGGCACCGAGCTGCTCAGCAACGGCGCCACGGTGGTGCTGCTGCTGCCGGTGGTGGCCAAGCTGGCCGTGGGGTTGAACCAGCCCCCGCTGATGTTCATCTACGCCGTGGTGTTCGCCGCCAGCCAGAGCTTCCTCTCGCCGATCGGCTACCAGACCAACCTGATGGTGTACTCCCCCGGCAACTACCGCTTCCTCGATTTCGCCCGCTTCGGCTGGCCCCTCTCGCTGCTCTACGCCGCCACCATTCCGGCCATCATCCTGCGCAGTTTCTAGGCTCCCGTAGGGGCCCCGGCCTCGGAGATCCCGCCAGCATTCGTGATACAAGGACGCCTGGACGACGCCCGCCCCATGCCCCCGGACCCAGACCCCACCGCCCGGCGCCGGGGCATCATCCTCGCCGGCGGCTCGGGCACCCGGCTCCATCCGATCACCCAGGCGGTGAGCAAGCAGCTGCTGCCGGTGTACGACAAGCCGATGATCTACTACCCGCTCAGCACCCTGATGCTGGCCGGGCTGAACGAGATCCTGCTGATCTCCACCCCCCGCGATCTGCCCCAGTTCCAGGCCCTGCTGGGCGATGGCAGCCGCTGGGGCCTTTCGCTCTCCTATGCCGAGCAGCCCAGCCCCGATGGCCTGGCCCAGGCCTTCCTGATCGGCGCCGAGTTTCTCGATGGCCACCCCGCCGCCCTGATCCTGGGCGACAACCTCTTCTACGGCGAAGACCTCTCCACCAACCTGCAGACCGCCAACGCCCAGAGCCGGGGCGCCTCCGTGTTCGCCTACCGGGTCGCCGATCCCCAGCGCTACGGCGTGGTGGCCTTCGATGGGCAGCGCCGGGTGCTCTCCCTGGTGGAGAAACCCCAGCGCCCCGCCTCCAACTACGCCGTGACCGGCCTCTACTTCTATGACGCCGATGTGGTGGAGCTGGCCGGCCGGGTGAAGCCCTCCGCCCGCGGCGAGCTGGAGATCACCGAACTCAACCAGCTCTACCTCGATCGCGGCACGCTCCAGGTGGAGCTGCTCGGCCGGGGCATGGCCTGGCTCGACACCGGCACCTGCGATTCCCTCCACGACGCCAGCAGCTACATCCGCACCCTGGAGCACCGCCAGGGGCTCAAGATCGGCTGCCCCGAGGAGGTGGCCTGGCGCCAGGGCTGGATCAGCGGTGAGCAGCTCCAGGCGCTGGCGGCGCCGCTGGGCAAATCGGGCTACGGCACCTACCTGGAAAGCCTGCTGCTGGAGGAGGGCTGAGCATGGCCGCCCCCATCCTGGTGATCGGCCGCCAGGGCCAGCTGGCCCGGGCCCTGCAGCGCCTGGCCCCGGAGCTCACGCCCGAGCGCCCGCTGCTGGCGGTGGGCCGCCCCGAGCTGGATCTGGCCCGGGCCCGGCGGGCCCCGGCGGCCCTCGCCGGGCGGATCGAGGCGCTGCTGGACGCCCAGCGGCCGGCCCTGGTGATCAACGCCGCCGCCTACACCGCCGTTGACAAGGCCGAGAGCGAAGCCGAGCAGGCCACGGCCATCAACGCCACCGCCGTGGGCCTGCTGGCCACCGCCTGCGCCGCCCGCTCCCTGCCCCTGATCCACCTCTCCACCGACTACGTCTTCGATGGCAGCGGCGAGGGCCCCTGGCGGGAAGACGACCCCACCGGCCCCCTGGGGGTCTACGGCGCCAGCAAGCTGGCCGGGGAGCAGGCGCTCCAGCAGGCCGATGGTCCCCACCTGCTGCTGCGGGTGAGCTGGGTGTTCGGCCAGGAGGGCGCCAACTTCGTGCGCACCATCCTGCGGCTCGGCGCCGAGCGCGACGCCCTCTCGGTGGTGGCCGATCAGATCGGCGGCCCCACCAGCGCCGAATCGATCGCCGCCACCCTGCTCACCCTGGCCGAACCGGCCATCGCCGGCACGGCGCCCTGGGGCACCTATCACTACGCCGGCCAACCCGCCGTGAGCTGGCATGGATTCGCCGCCGCGATCGTCGAGCAGGCGGTGGCCCTGGGGCTGCTGGAGCGCGCCCCCGAGCTCCGCCCCATTCCCACCAGCGCCTACCCCACCCCGGCGGCCCGCCCCTCCAACTCCCGGCTCGCCTGCTCCCGCTTCCGCGAGGCCTTCGGCCTGCCCCTGCCCAACTGGCGCAACGACCTGCAGGACTGCCTGCTGGCCATCGCCAGGGAGCCCCACCCCGCCCCCGTGATCCCGTCTCCCGCCCCATGAGCACCCCTCCCCGCCACCTGCTGATCACCGGCGGCGCCGGCTTCATCGCCGGCAACCTGGTGCACCACTGGGCGGCCGCCCACCCCGGCGACAAGATCGTGGTGCTCGATGCCCTCACCTACGCCGGCAACCGGGCCACGATCGCCCCCCTGATCGACGCGGGCCGGATCACCTTCGTGGAGGGTGACATCGGCGAGGCCCCCCTGGTGGAGCGGCTGCTGGCCGAGCACGCCATCACCCATCTGGCCCACCTGGCCGCCGAATCCCATGTGGATCGCTCGATCACCGGCCCCGGCGCCTTCCTGGCCACCAACGTGAATGGCACCTTCACGCTGCTGGAGGCGTTCCGGGCCCACTGGCTGGCCGCCGGCTCCCCCGACCACTGGCGCTTCCTGCACGTGAGCACCGATGAGGTGTTCGGCAGCCTTGAGCCCAGCGATCCGCCCTTCTGCGAGAGCACCCCCTACAGCCCCCGCTCCCCCTACGCCGCCAGCAAGGCCGCCAGCGACCACCTGGCCCGGGCCTGGCAGCACACCTATGGGCTGCCGGTGCTGGTGAGCAACTGCTCCAACAACTACGGGCCCTATCACTTCCCCGAGAAGCTGATCCCGCTCACCCTGATCAACATCCTGCTGGGGCGGCCGATCCCGGTGTACGGCGATGGCTCCAACGTGCGCGACTGGCTGTTCGTGGAGGACCACTGCCGCGCCCTCGAGCGGATCCTGCTCGCCGGTGAACCCGGCCGCACCTATTGCATCGGCGGCTGCAACGAGGTGGCCAACCTGGATCTGGTCCACATGCTCTGCGCCCTGATGGACGAGCTGGCCCCCCAGCACGGGGAGCCGCTGCCGGTGACCCCCAGCCGGGAGCTGATCCGCTTCGTGACCGATCGCCCCGGCCACGACCGCCGCTATGCGATCGATGCCGGCCGCATCCGCACCGAGCTGGGCTGGGAGCCCCAGGTGAGCGTGCAGGAGGGCCTGCGCCGCACCGTGCAGTGGACCCTCACCAACCGCGCCTGGTGGCAACCCCTGCTCTCGGCGGAGTACGCCCACTACCTCGACAACCAGTACGCCGCCCGCCTCGCCTGAGATGCAGATCCGTCCCCAGTCCATCCCCGAGGTGCTGCTGCTGGTGCCGAAGGTGTTCGGCGACGAGCGCGGCTTCTTCGTGGAAACGGCCCGCCAGAGCCTGCTGGATGAGGCCGGCATCCCGCCGCTGCGGCAACACAACCAGTCGCGCTCCCGCCAGGGGGTGCTGCGCGGGCTGCACTACCAGCTGGTGCAACCCCAGGGCAAGCTGGTGCGCTGCTCCCGCGGCTCGGTCTTCGATGTGGCTGTCGATGTGCGCCCAGGCTCGCCCAGCTTCGGCCAGTGGGTGGGCACCGTGCTCGACGACGTGCACCACCACCAGCTCTGGGTGCCGCCGGGCTTCGCCCACGGCTTCCTGGTGCTGAGCGAAATCGCTGATTTCTGTTATCTGTGCAGCGACTATTACCATCAGCCCTCTGAGCAGGGCATCGCCTGGGATGATCCCGAAGTGGGGATCGATTGGCCGGAATTGCCTGAGGGGATGGTGCCGAAGCTGTCGGCGAAGGATCAGGCCAATCCCCGCCTGGACCAGCAGGCGGAGGATCGGCTTCCCGCATCGGCAGGATGGGCAGCATGGACGACCTGATCGAGGCCGCGATTCAGGCAGAACGGAACGGGAAGAGCGAGCAAGCCTGCCGGTTGCTGCAATCCGTTCTGGAGGACCATCCGGACCTCGATCCGGTGATCGCCGCCACCAGCCGGTTGCTGGAAGACATGGGCCAGGCTCAGGAGGCCAGCGAGCTGATCGAACAGCGGCTCGAACGCGATCCCACCTCCATCAGTGCCCTGCTGGGCCTGGCGGAGCTGGCGTATCGCCGGGGGGTGCCAAGTGCTGCTCGGAAGGCCTATCTCCACCTGCTCGAGATGGCGCCGGACCATCTGGGCGCCCAAGCAGCTCTCGGCTCGTTGGACCTGCTGGAAGGAGGGGAGTCATCTCACGCCGATGGGACCTGGCCAGCGCTGGTGTTGGATCGGGTGGGAACATCGCAGGCAAAGCCGCCGATGGTGCGGAGCTTGCATCATTTCGCCTGCACAGGGGGCACCCTGATCAGCAAACTGATTGCCAGCCTGCTCCGGACGGACGAGATCAAACAGGCCTTTCTGGCTGATATCTCCCAGGCGGTCCAGATCTGCCAGGGGGACGATGCGCTACTGGTGCTCCGAGATCACAGTCACAGCGACTTCTGTCGTGGCCATGAACCCCGCCAGGATGTGCTTCTGCTGGATTGGTTACGGCCCCACTACCGCTGCCATGGCGTGGTCACACTGCGCCATCCCCTTGACAGCTGGCTCGGCCTTGTGGAGGCAGGCTGGCACACCCACTTTGAGCCATCCACCTTCCGCGAGTATTGCCGTCGTTATCATGCTTTTCTGGAGGCCACGGGCGATCTTCCCTCCTTCCACTACGAAGATCTCTGCCGTGATCCACTGGCGGGATTACGGCAGCTTTGCGACCTTCTGCTCCTTCCTTTTCACGCCTCGGCACTGGAGCACTTCGGAGACGTCAACCTCAGTGGAGACAGCGGCCGGACGGATCGCCAGATCATTGAGATACGGCCGCGACGGCCGATTCCGCAGCCAGTGGAGCAGGAGCTGGCCGATCCAGAGGCCCGCTCAGCCCTGGAACAATTGTGCGGGATGATGGGTTACGAGCCATGACAGCAGAGCCCACTTGGAATACACGCTCCGGATCGATGCTGGCGTCGAACAACAGCTGCCACCCTGACTGGAGCGATCCAGTGACACGCCGCTGCCAGGTGGATGGCGAGAAGCCTCGCGATGGAGTGAACATCTCCTGTCTGGAAGACCTCCTGTGAAGAGCCACCGCGACCCCGCCTAGAGCACCGGAAACTTCCAGCCCAGCAGCCAGGTGAGCCCGCAGGCCACCAGGAACTGGCCCGCCACGAAGATCCGCCAGTTGCCCTCGGTGAGGAGCGGCGGCGCCACCAGGCCCACGGCCCAGGAGATCGCCATCAGACCCCCCAGCGGGATCAGGAAGAACAGCAGCATCGCCACCAGCACGGTGCTGAGGCGTCTCATGGCCGGTCCCCCCCCGGTGGCCGCTGTCGGCCCGATGAGCGCGCCACACCCCAGCCCACCACATACCCCACCAGGCCGCCCGCCAGCGCCCCCTGCAGCTGCCAGATCTGCTTGCGGAAGCGCCACGGCACCGCCCCCAGCTGCAGACCCACCACCACCGCCACGGTGAGCACCAGGGCCAGGCCGCCGCCGCCCAGCAGGCCCAGCAGGCCGCCGCCACCGCGTTCGGGGGGCTCCGGCGCCTGGCCCGGCGAGGGTTTCAGCTCGCTCACCGGCTTGCCACGGGTCCGATCATTCTGGGGTGCCCGGCTGGTCCATGCCGTCCTTCACCGTCTGCGTCGCCGCCGATTCCCGGCTCAGCCCCGCCCGCACCCTCGATCAGGTGAACCGCTGGCGCTCCCGGGGGCTGGAGCTGCTGCTCTTCGGGGAATGGCCCGGGGTCGAGGCCGCCGCCGCCGAGGGGGCCCAGCGGCCCGCCCCGGCCCTGGTGAGCGATCTGCGCACCACCCCCGCCGACCAGCCCCGCCTCGACGACGTGCTGCGGCTGGCCAGCGCCCGCTCCAGCAGCCCGGCGCTGCTGCTGCTCGCCGCCGATGCCGATCCCGACCAGCCCTGGTGTGAGGCGGTGGCCGAGCTGGCCGAACGCCAGCCCGCCGTGATCGCCTGGGGCCGCGCCTGGCGCCCCGGCGGCGCGGCCAGCCCCACCCCCGCGCTCGATCCGCCCACCGCGCCGAGCTGGATCCTGCTGCCCCGCGGCGCCTGGCCCCTGCCGGCCCCGCTGGCCGAGCAGCAGGGGGCCGATCCGGCCACCGCCCTGGCCGGCCTGCTGGAGCGGGCCGCCGCCGAGGGCTGGCCGGCCCTGGAGGCCAGCGATGCCGCTCCCCTCGAGCGCTGGGGACCGGCCCGGCCAGCGCCGCCGGCGCCGCTGAAACCGCCGGCCGGGCTCCCGATCCAGCGGCTCGGCAGCACGCCGGAGGGGGGCGTGCGGCTCAGCCTGCTGCTCGAGGGTGAGGCCACCGGGCTGGAGCGCTGGCGCCGCGCCCTGGCGGCCGAGGGGCCGCTGGCCTGGGAGCTCCTGGAGCTGACGGCCCCGGAGCCGGCCGGCGGCGCCGGCGGCGAAGCCTGGCGGCAGGCCCGGGGCGAGCTGCTCTGGTGGCTGCGGCTGGAGGAGCAGGCCGGCCCTCCACCCCTGGCGCTGCTGCCGGTGCTGAGCCGCGCCGGCCGCAACCCCTGGATCGATGGCCTCTCGCTCCCCGGCGCCCCGCCCCTGCTGCGCCGCGCCGTGCTGGAGCGGCTGGGATCGGCGGCATTGCGGCCCGAGGTCCGCCGGAGCGCCGGCCTGCGCCTGCTCGCCCTGCCCCTGCTCCCCTGGGGCCCGGCCCGAAGCCAGAGTGGGGGGCCCGCCGGCCCTGCCGTGGACCCCGCCGTGGACCCCGCTCCCAACCCGGATCCCGATCCGCTCTGGCAGGCCGCCGAGGCCGGACTTGCCCGCGCCGAGGTGCTGCTGCTGGCCCAGCGGCAGCGGATCGGGCAGCTCGAGGCCGAGCTGGCCCAGCTCCGTGCCCAGGCGGAGGAGCCCCATGGGCGTTCGGTGACTGAATCCGGGTCTGATTCCCAGTCCCAGATACGGTCCGGCTGAGGGTTCCGCCCCACGCCCCCATGGCCGCCACCATCTACCTGCACTGGAGCGCCACCCCCTACGACTGGGTGCGCCAGGGGGTGTATCACACGATCGTGGCCGGCGACGGGCGCCTGCACCGGCTGCACGCCTACAACATCGACCTCAACACCCACACCTACCGGCGCAACAGCAACGCCATCGCCCTCTCCTGCGCCTGCATGGGCGGACGCCCCGATCCCTGGACCCTGCCGCCCACCCCCGCCCAGATCGAAGCGATGTGCGCGGAGGTGGCCGCGGTGGCCCGCGGCTGGCAGTGGAGCCCCGCCGCCATCACCATCCAGCGGGTGATGACCCACGCCGAGGCCGCCTCCAACCGCGACGGCCGCGAACGGCACGACAACTACGGCCCGGTGATCTGGGGCGGCAGTGGCGAACGCTGGGATTTCCTGCAGCTCCGCCGCAACGGCCCCACCGACGGCGGCGACCAGCTGCGCAGCCGCATCCGGGCGCTGATGGCGGCCGGCGGCCCCCCGCCCGCCGCCAGCGGGGCCGCCGAGCCGCTCGCCTTCCGCCGCACCACCACCATGCCCGCCCGCGACCGGGACCTGGCCGTGGAGATCGATGCCAACGGCACCAGCTGGGCCCGGGTGGCCGACCTGCTCGCCCTCTACGAGATCCCCTACGAGTGGAGCGCCGACCAGCGCCGCATCCTGATCGGCAGCGCCGATGTGGCCCCCAGCTACCAGACGGACGCGGTGCAGGCCTCGATCGGCTGGCCCCTGGTGGAGCTGAGCCTCCAGGGCGGCCAGTCGCCGGTGATCCTGATCGGCATCCTCCGGCAGGGGCGGGCCTGGTGCCGCGTGCTGGAGTTCGCCGAGGAGTTCGGCATCAGCGTGGGCTTCGAGCCCTTCACCCTCGGCTACCGGAGGGGCGGCTGATCCGCCTCCAGCCGGTCCAGCAGGCGACCGAACTGGGCCAGCCGCTGGCGGGCCTGCTGGCGCCAGTCGCCCGGGTCATCGAGGCCGGCGGTGGGCTCCGGCGGCAGATCGGTGGGGGCCAGCTGACGCAGCAGCTCCAGCCGCCGCCCCGCCGGGGCGTGGTCGGGCTGCAGGTCCCGCAGGCCGCGGAAGGCCCGCTCCGCCGCCCGCCAGTCTTCGGCCGCCAGGGCTTCCTCGCCCCGCTGCCAGAGGGCCTCCCCCTGGGTGGCGCGCCGCTCGCCCAGCAGATCCTCCCGCTCGGGCGCCAGCGCCACCGCCCGGTCCCAGGCGGCGATCGACTCCGGCCAGCGGCGCCACCGCCCCAGCCGCCGGGCCAGCTCCAGCCAGAGCGCCAGATCCAGGGGCTCCAGCGCCACCCCCTGGCGCAGCACCGTGAGGCCCTCCTCCTCCCGGCCCTGGGCGTCCACCGCCAGGGCCAGGGCCAGGTGGTGATGGGCCGCCGCCTGGCCCCGGGCCCGCAGGCGCCGCAGCAGCGGTTCGGCCTCCCCCCAGCGCTCGAGCCGCAGCAGCGCCTCCAGCAGCAGGGCCTCCAGCTCCTCCCGCTCCGCCCGGCACTCCGGCTCCGGGGCCGCGAAGGCCAGCCGCTGGCGCAGTTGACGCGCCGCGTCCTCCACCTGCCCCTGTCCCAGCCGCAGCCGGGCCAGCTCCAGCTCCACCGGCACCAGGTGGGGGCGGGCGGCCAGCACCGCCAGGAACGCCCGCTCCGCCGCCGCCGGATCGCCCCGGTCGCGGGCCTGCCGCGCCCGCTGCAGGGCCGCCGCCACCTCCAGGGCCGAGGCCGTCGGGGTCAGGTCCATCCGGTCAGGTCCAGCGGGTTGGTTCTCAGGGCCATCGGCTGAGCCAGCGGCGGCTCCAGCGGCCGCTGCCCCCCTGGGAGGGCCGCCGCCGGTAGAGATACCAGAGACGGTTGAGCTGGAAGGTGCGCCGGTTGGCGCGCTCCAGCTCCGGATCACTGCCGATCGTGGCGCTGCGGCCGGGATTGAGCGCCGCCATCGCATCGTGGGCGAAGCGGCCGTCGAGCTGCTCCACCTGGCGGCAGGCCTGCAGCCGCTCGCGGTAGTCGAGGTCCTCGCAGTAGGCGGGGTGGAAGCTCTCGTCGAACAGGCCCACCCGGTCCCAGGCCAGGGCGGTGATCAGGAAGGCCGAGAAGGCGTCGCCCCCCGGCAGCAGGGGCAGGAACTGGGGCCGCTCCGGATCCAGGCGCTCCAGGGCCTCCGCCAGCACCCCGGGGGCCAGCACCACATCGTTGTTCACGATCAGGGCGAGGGCCGCCTCGGGAAAGCCCAGCAGGATCTGGTTCCAGGCCGCCGCCACCCCGCCGTTGCCGAAGGGCCGCGCCACCCGCACCCGCTCCACGCCGGGATGCCCCTCACGCTCCAGCCGCCCCAGCAGCGCCCGCAGCGCCTCGGCATCGGCATCGCCGCGCTCGCCGCTGTTGTCGACGATCGCCAGGGTGCCCACCGGCCGATCAAGGCTGGCCAGCAGGCGCTCCAGCAGGTCGGGGCGGTTCAGCACCGGCACGCCCACCAGGGGCAGCACCCCCGCCGCCGGCAGGGGCGGCGCCAGGCGCTCCAGGCCCGACCAGAGCCGCTCCAGCAGGATCTGATCCCCGCTGCGCTCGGCCACATCGGCCAGGCAGCGCAGCAGCTCCACCGGCAGCAGCTCGGCGGCCGGCCCCCGCCGCGGCATGGCCGCCAGGGCCTGCTGCAGCCAGGCCAGCGTCGCCTCCCAGGCGCCGCGGCGATCGTCCACCTGCAGCAGCAGCTCGATGGCGGCGGCGCGCTGCTCGGGGCCCTGGGCCGGAGGCAGCTCCCGCACCTGGGCGCCGTAGCGCTCCCCCAGCCGGCGCCAGCTCTCCACCGCCGCCCCCAGGGCCGTGAGCCCGGGGGCCGTCCCGGGGGGCCACTCGGGGGCCTGCTCCTCCACCTCGATCCCGCCGGCGCCGAGAGTGGGGGAAGCCTAGGCACATCCCGCCCTGCCCACCTCACCCCCGCCCTCCGCCCTCGCCGGCCTGATCGCGGCGCTGCGCCACCCCGGCGCCTACCCGCCGGAGGCCTGGGGCGAGGTGCCGCCAGCCGAGCGCCAGGTCCAGCTGATCCAGACCCACATCAGTGTGGTGGCCCTCACCAGCCGCCGGGCCTACAAGCTCAAGAAACCACTCACCTTCTGGGGTCTGCTCGATTACGGCAGCCCCGCCCTGCGCCTGCACTGGTGCCGCGAGGAGGTGCGCCTCAACCGCCGGCTGGCGCCCGAGCTCTACCTGGGCGTGGCGCCGCTGCTGGCCGGGGAAGGCGGGGCCCTGCGGGTGGGGCCCCTCGACACCCTTGACACCCCGAAGCGCCCGGACGCCGATCCCGGCGCCGCACCGCCGGACCCCGTGGCCGGCGAGCACGTGGTGGTGATGCAACGCTTCGCGGCGGAGGACACCCTCCGCGCCCGGCTGGCCGCCGGCCGCGCCGGGGCGGCCGAACTGCGCGCCCTGGGCCGGCGCATCGGGAGCTTCCATCGCGCCCATCCCCTGCCACCGGAGACGGCCGCCGGTGCCGTGGCCGCCTTCGCGGCGGTGCTGCACAACAACGTGCGGGCCACCCGCGCCGCGGTGCCCGCTCTGGTTCCCGCCGCCGTGCACCGGCTGCTGGAGGGCAGCCTGGCCACCGCCCTGCGCCGCGGGCGCGGCGGCCTGCGGCGGCGCATCGCCGCCGGCCGGGCGGTCGATGGCCACGGCGACCTGCGCCTGGAGCACGTGATCCTGGCGCAGCCCCCGGCCGTGATCGATGGGGTGGAGTTCAACGCCTCCCTGCGCCAGATGGATGGGGCCTCCGACCTGGCCTTCCTGGTGATGGAGCTGGAGGCCGCCGGCCACGCCGCCCTGGTGGAGCCGCTGCTGGAGGGCTATGGCGCGCCGATCGAGGCGCCCGCCCTGGCCCTCTTCGGCGCCTACCGCGCCCACGTGCGGGCCAAGGTGGAGGCCGCCACCAGCCGGGAGCGGGAGATCCCCGCCCCCCAGCGCCGGCGGGCGGCCCGGGGGGCCCGGGGCCACCTGAGCCTGGCGCTGGCCTATGCCCGCAGCGGCCTGGCCCCACCCCTGCTGCTGGTGCTGCATGGCGTCTCCGGCAGCGGCAAGAGCCATCTGGCGGCAGAGCTGGCCCCCTGGCTGCTGGCCGACCACCACCGCAGCGACCTGATCCGCAAACGGCTGTTCGGGCTCGATCCCCTGCAGCGGCCCGAGGGGGCCGAGCGGGAGCGGATCTACGGGGCCGAGGCTCACCGCCGCACCGAGGCCGCCCTGCTGGAGGCCGCCCGCGGCAGCCTGGGGGCCGGCCGCAGCGTGCTGCTCGATGCCACCCACCTGCGGGCCGCCAGCCGGCGGCGGGCCCTGGCCCTGGCCGCCCAGGCTTCCGCCGAGGCGGTGCTGCTGGATCTGCGCCTGGCGCCGGAGCGGATCGCCCAGCGGCTGCGCCGGCGCACGGAACGCAACGACGACCCCAGCGACGCCGGTCTGGAGGTGCTGCGGCGGCAGAGGGGCGAAGCGGAAGCCCTCAGCGCCGCCGAACTGGAGCGCACCCTGGTGGTGGACGCCGAAGCCGCCGCCGATCCCACCCGGGTGCTGATGGACCTCTGGGGGCGGCTGGCCCCGGAGGAGCGGCGGACCGGGCCGCTCTCCAGCGGACTCAGCCCCCGATCAGGGCATTGACCTGCTGGGCCAGGGCGAGATCGAGGTTGGAGAGGCCGCCGGTGTCGTGGGTGGTGAGATCGATCGTGACCCGGTTCCAGACGTTGCACCACTCCGGATGATGGCCCAGCGCCTCGGCACTCAGCGCCAGCCGGGTCATGAATCCGAACGCTTCACTGAAATCGGCGAAGCTCAGCTCCCGGTGGAGCTTGCCCGCCACCAGGCTCCAGCCGGGCAGCTGGTCGAGCAGGGAGGCGATCTCGGCGGGGTTGAGGGCTTGGGCGGCCATGGCGGGAGCGGCGCATCGACCCCCCCATGATCGGCAGGCGGCGTCGCCCCTGGGCCCTCATTCGCCGATCAGGTGGAAGCCCAGTCGGCGCCGATGGGGCCGGGCCCGGTGCTCCCAGAGGTACACGGCCTGCCAGGTGCCCAGCAGCAACACCCCCCGATCGAAGGACAGGCTCAGCTGGCTGGCCGTCAGGGCGGTGCGGATGTGGGAGGGCATGTCGTCGGGGCCCTCGTCGTCATGGAGCCAGGGCCGCCGGGGGCCGCCTCCAGACGGCCAGGCCGCCCCCTCGGGGACCCCCTCCACCGGCACCAGGGCCCGCAGGAAGGCGCTCAGATCCTGGAGCACCCGCGGATCGGCGTTTTCGTTGATCGTGAGCGAGCAACTGGTGTGGCGGCAGCTGAGCAGGCCGATCCCGCGGGTCAGGCCGGAGGCGGCGATGGCCCGGTTCAGCTCGGCGGTGAGGTCCAGGAAGCCCTCCCCCGGGGTCTGCACCTCCTGCTCCGAAAGGATCTGTCTCAGCATCGGCGGGCTCGGGCGACCCATGGTCTCACGCACACCCGGCCGCCGGGCAAGGGGCGGGGCCGCCGGGCCAGAACAAAACCCCCGCGCCAGCGGAGGCCTCGGGAGCCGATCCCCGGCGAAGGCCGGGGGTCACCAGTTGCAGAGGGTCCTGTGGTTGTCACAGGGGCCCATCTGCTTCTCGGCGGGGGTCTGGGGCCGGGTGTTTCCGGAGTGGGGGCCACCCCGTTGTTCGGCCAGGATGGGAGCGCCGATCGAAGCGGCGAGGATCAGACCGAGGGCAAGGGCGATGGGGTTCGTCATGGTTTCTCCGGCAGGGAAGCGGGCGACCTCGCATGGCCTCCCGTATCTGTTGATACCGATGAAGTGGCCGATTGGATGGGGCGGCGCCGGGCCCCAGTCGTCTCTGGTCGCAGAGCCGACCGCCGCCGGGGCCGTGCCGGTCCCCCGGAAAACCTAGGGTCGAGTCCTCCGAGACCCACCCCGCCATGCCGTCGCGCTCCAGGCTTCTGCTCCGGACGCTGCCCGCCCTGCTCAGCCTCGCCCTGCCGCTGGCGCTGCTGACGCTGCCGGCGCCGGCCGAGGCCCAGAAGGTGGTGCCCAAACGGCAGGGGCTCTGCCCGCTCGGCTACGTGGACCTCTTCAACGGCACCTGCAGCACCCTCGGGGTGACCACCTTCGTGGTCGAACCCCGCCGCGGCGACGACTGCCCCACCCGCTGGGTGAACGTGGGCGGGGGCTACTGCCGCCGGCCCTGAGCCGGATCCGGGCCGGGGTCCAGGTCCGGGTCGGTGCGCACCAGGTCCAGCCGCACACCGATCACCGCCGCATGGGTGCGGTCCCGGGCGTTCAACTTGTGCTGCAGCGATTTCATGTGGCTGCGCACGGTCTCCACCGACAGGTGCAGCCGTTGGCCGATCTCGGCGTTGGGGCAGCCCTGCACGAGCAGATCGAGCACATCCCGCTCCCGGCTGGAGAGCGCCAGCGGGGCCCGCTCCGTCTGCCCGCGGGAACTGCGGCGCAGCAGCGGTGCCAGGGGCGCATCGAGGTAGAAACCGCCCCCCAGCACCGCCTTGGTGGCCGCCACCAGATGGCCGAAGCCGACGCGGCGTTCCAGGCAGATGCCTTCGCAGCCGCTCTCCAGGGCCGCCAGCAGCCGCTGGGGCGTCTCCTTCTGGAGCAGCAGCAGGCAGGGGAGCGTGGGATGGAGGCGCTTGGCTTCCCGCAGCAGGGAAAGGGCGCAGCCCGCCTCGAGCGGATCCAGCACCAGCAGCAGATCGGGCCGCCCGCCCCGGAGCAGCCGCAGGGCCTCCGGCTCACAGGTGGTGGCCCCGAACCAGTGGCAGCTCTGGCTGGCCACCCCGGTCAGCAGGCTGATCAGCAGCCGGTGGCCGCTCACCACCATCAGGCTCCGGCCCCGCAGCAGCTCGGCGGCCTGCTGGCGGTGGGCGCCGCTGGGGTCCAGCAAGGGGGTGAAATCCATCGCCACGCTCCCGAGGCCACCTGCCCGAGCCAACCCTGGGATTGGATCTCATTCTCCAGCCTGGGCCCGGGCTCCCCGGCCGCCAACCGCCGGTGAGCCCCCGCGCACAGACCGGCCCGGGCCGCCTCGAGCTGAACCGCTCAGTAGTAGCGGGGGGGGTTCTGGCGGATCGCCAGCTGCACCTCCATCAGGAACAGCACCAGCGCGATGATCAGCGACACCATCGCCACCACGAACACCGGCACCACAATCGCGGCCAGGTCGACCGCCGCCACCGCGCTGATGAACATCACCGCCACCACCCCCGCCACCAGCAGGGCCGTGACCGTGGAGCAGAAGATGGCCCGGTTGATCAGGAAGGTGCGACGACTCTGCACCGCCAGCACCGCCCGCAGGCGCCGGCTCCGGGCCAGATCGCTGCGCTCCATCGCCTCCTGGATGGCGCGGGTGCGATCAATCGTGCGGGCCAGCCGCGAGGTGAACATCCCCAGCAGACCGGAGATGCCCGTCAGCAGGAAGACCGGCGCCACCGAGAGCTGGATGGCCCGCGACAGCCCCGCCACCGCTGCTGAATCGGCGTAGGTCTGGGAGGCGAGGAGGGAGGCCTCCACCATCAGGGGGTTGCAACCGGGGACCTCAACCTACTGAGGGGCTCCGCCAGGATCTGCCGGATCTGAACCTGGCCCTCCCGGGCCTGGCCCCGCCCGATGACCACCATCCACTGCCGTTACGACGGCGCCCTCCGCTGCCGGGCCCGGCACGGTCCCTCCGGCTCTGAGCTCGACACCGACGCCCCCGCCGACAACCAGGGCCAGGGCGAGCGCTTCTCCCCCACCGACCTGGTGGCCACCGCCCTGGCCACCTGCATCCTGACGATCATGGGGATCGTGGCCGAGCGCCACGGCATCCCCCTGGAGGGGACCAGCGCCGAGGTCGAGAAAACGATGACCTCCGGCGGCGTGCGGCGCATCGAGCGCCTCAGGGTGCGGGTGGGGCTGCCCGCCGGCCTCGGGGAGCGGCAGCGGGCCCTGCTGAAGCGGGCCGCCGAGGATTGTCCGGTCAAGCGCAGCCTGGAGGGGTCGGTTGCGATCGAGCTGGGCTGGGAGGAAGGCTGATGGAACCGATCTCCCCACCGGAGGGCGCCTTCGAGCGCCTGGGCGCCCACCTGCGGGAGACCCGGCTGCTGGGCTCGATCCACAGCACCCTCTACTGGGACCAGAACACGGTGATGCCCGCCGGCGGCGCCGCCTGGCGGGGCGAGCAGCTCGCCCTGCTGGCGCGCCAGTTGCACGGACGCCAGAGCAGCCCCGCCTACGCCGAGCTGGTGGCGGCCGCCGAGGCGGACCTGGCCGACGCCGACCGGGAGGGGGATGGCACGGATCCCCGCCGCCGCAATCTCCAGCTGCTCCGCCGCGACCTGGAGCGGCGGCAACGGCTCGACCCGGCCCTGGTCGGCGAGCTCGCCCTGGCCCAGGCCCACGGCTACAGCGTCTGGCAGGAGGCGCGCGCCGCCGCCGACTGGAGCGCCTTCGCTCCCGCCCTGGACCGGCTGATCGCCCTGCGCCGGGAGCAGGCCCGCCAGCTCGGTGCCGGGGAGACCAACGCGGACGGCACCCCCCGCAGCCTCTGGGAGACCCTGGCCCAGCCCTTCGAACCCGACATCAGCAAGGCCCGCCTGGAGGCGCTGTTCACGCCGCTGCGCCGGCGGCTGCCCGAGCTGCTGGCACCCCTTCCGCCCCAGGCCCCGGCGGCGGGCCCCGGGGCGACCCCGGCCTGGGAGCTGGCGGGAGAGGAGCAGGAGCGGCTCTGCCGGGAGCTGCTGGTGGGGTGGGGCTTCGACCCGGCACGCTCCGTGCTGGCCCGCTCCCCCCATCCCTTCTCCTGCACCCTCGGCCCCGCCGATTTCCGCGTCACCAGCCGGGTGGTGGCGGGCCAGCCGCTCTCCTCCTTCCTCGCCACCGCCCACGAATGGGGCCACTCCCTCTACGAGCAGGGGCTGCCGCGGCAGCCCCGGCAGTGGTTCGCCTGGCCCCTGGGGGATGCCACCTCGATGGGGGTCCATGAGAGTCAGAGTCTGTTCTGGGAATGCCGGGTCGCCCGCAGCGAGGCCTTTGCCCGCCGCTGGTTCCCCCGCTTCCGCCAGGCCGCCGGCGGCGATGTCTGGGGCGGCAGCTCCGGCTTCTGGCGCGCCCTCAATCCCCTGCGACCGGGGCTGATCCGGGTCGAGGCCGATGAACTCAGCTACACCCTCCACATCGTGCTCCGCTATGAACTGGAGCTCGCCCTGCTCGAAGGCGGTCTGCCGGTGGAGGAGATCCCCGGGCAGTGGAACCGCCGGATGGAGCAGCTCCTCGGCCTGCGCCCCGCCCACGACGGCGACGGCTGTCTCCAGGACGTGCACTGGAGTGAAGGGCTGTTCGGCTATTTCCCCAGCTACGCCCTCGGCCATCTGATCTCCGCCCAGCTGGCCGAGGCCATGGAGCGCTCGATCGGCCCGATCGAGGACCGCCTCGCCGCCAACGAGGACCCCCTGGTTCTGGAGTGGCTGCGCACCCATGTCCACCCCCTGGGGAGGAGCGTGAACGCCGAGGAGCTGGTGGAGCAGGTGAGCGGAGCGGCCCTCAGCGCCGACCCCTTCCTCCGCCATCTGGAGAACAAACTGGAGCGGCTGGGCGGGGGCGCGCGCTGAAGGGGGCCGGGGTCAGGAGCGGCCGCTGCGCCACTGGGCCGCTTCCAGCAGCCCGTGGAGGGCCATCGTCGCCACGCCGATCTGCAACACCGTGTCGAGCCGATCGGCGGCCAGCGAAGCGAAGCAGAAGGAGAAGAGCATGAAGCCGATCGCCAGCAGGCCCGTGAGCAAGGCCCAGTGGCGCCGGTGGTGCTCCGCGGGCACCAGCTGCTGGAGCCGGTCGTAGGTGAGGGTCGCCACCAGCCAGATCCAGGCGCCCACCAGGAAGGTGGCCACCGAAATGGTGGCGAGGGACTGCCCGGTGAGGAACAGGAGACTGCCGAGCAGGCCGATCAGCGCCGCCAGGGGCAGCAGGCTCCGGGTCGGCCAGGTCCGGGGCAGCAGGGCGGCTAGCAGGGCTCCCGTCGCACAGCCGGCCCCGAGAATCGAGAGGGAGTCGCTGCTCACGGTGGGGTCGGCCCCCAGCCGTCGGCTGATCAGCAGCGGTTCATAGAGCACGATCGGCACCTGGGCCGCCCCCAGCAGCAGGTAGCCGGTGGCGAGGGCCGTCAGCGACCAGCGCGACCCGGCGGCGAGGGGGGCGGCAGGGGGAGGGGGAGCGGAGGGGTCCGGAGCGGCGGGCTGGGGCGAAGCCTCCCCGTCCCGGCGGCTCAGCAGCCAAGCCACCGGAAAGGCCAGCCCCGTGGAGACCACGGCCAGCACGATCCAGGCCCACTGGGGAGAGCGGGGGGCCAGGGTGCCGATGGCCAGGGCGCCGAGGATCGCCCCCAGGCCCGCCCCCGCCATCACCACCGATGTGGCGCGGCGCCGCTGGGTCGGCGGCACCTCGCGCAGGGCCAGGGACGGCACGCCGGTCATGAGATGCCCGCCCCCCCAGCCGGCCACGAAGCGCCAGAACCCCTGCCAGATCTCCCCCCCTCCCAGCGACTCCAGCCACAGCGAGAGGAGGATCAGGCCCAGCGCCGTGGCCAGGGTGCGGCGCAAGGCCCCCGGGTGCCTCACCCGGCTCTGGTGGAAACAACCAACCAGATACCCCGCCAGATTCAGGCCCGCCAGCTGGCCGATCCCGGCGGGATCGAGCAAGCCGGACTGGACCATCTGACGGCCGACCGCCGCGAAATCGAAGCGGGTGATGCCCAGTCCGATGCCCAGGGCACAGGTGCCGGCCAGCACCCGGAGGGTCACGCTGTCGTGCCACCCGGCTCGTCCTGCCCTTGTCATGCCCTGGCGCTCCACGTCACTGAGGAGGCCCCTTCAGGGCCACCGCCATCGCTGCGAAGCGAGCCCGGGGGATCCGGGGGACCACGCCGCGGGAACCTAGCAGGATCCCCCGGGAAGAACGGCCCCTCCCAACGGCCGGCCGGCCTCCGCACCCTCCGTAGGATGCCGCCGCGCAACCCCCGCACCCTCCATGGCGAACATCGACCACGCTCCGAGCCGCACGATGCTCAACCTGCTGCACGTGCTGCCGGCGTTCGCCGATGAGGCCGAACTGCGTCTGAACGCGATCATCGAGCTCAACTCGATGACGATCAACAAATACGAGCTGATCACCGAAACCGGCCACCTCAAGCTCGACCGGGTCGGCTACTCCTCCCTCTCCTATCCCTTCGCCTACGGCTGCCTGCCCCGCACCTGGGACGAGGACGGCGACCCCCTCGATATCGAGATCGTGGGGGTCAGCGAACCCCTGGTGCCCGGCAGCCTGGTGGAGGCGCGCATCATCGGCATCATGACCTTCGACGATGGCGGCGAAGTGGACGACAAGGTGATCGGCGTGCTGGCCGATGACAAGCGCATGGATCACATCACCCATTACGAGCAGCTCGGGGCCCACTGGCTGAAGGAAACCCAGTACTACTGGGAGCACTACAAGGACCTGAAGAAGCCCGGCACCTGCAAGGTGAACGGGTTCTTCGGAACCGACGAAGCCGTCCGCATCATCAAGACCTGCGAAACCCGCTATCTCGAGCAGATTGACGCCAAACTGGTCCACTGAACCGTTTCCCGCCGTCCGCTCCCCGCGCCATCCTGCCCCGGTCCAGACCTGCTGTGGGTCCACTCGTCTGTCACCCCTTCCGTCTAAGCATGCGCTCCACACCCCTTCACCCGATGTCGGCCCCCACCGGAATCGCCCTCGGGCTGCTCGCCGGTCTCTCCGCCCTCGGGGCCGCCGGCTCGACGCCGGCCCTGGCGAGCGGCAGTGCCAGCCCCACCGAACCCCCGGCGCTCGAGAGCCCGGCGGCTGTCCTCACCTCCCCGGCGGACGCCCCCCCGGCCCCTGAGGCCGCCCCCGGGGCCGGAGTCGAGGCTCCCGCGGCGGCCCCGGTGAGCAACGCCCGGATCCTGCTGGCCCTCGGCAAACGGGAGATCCGCCTCGAGCGCGACGGCAAGGTCTACGGTCCCTGGCCGGTGGCCATCGGGGATCCGGCCACCCCCACCCCCACCGGCACCTTCAGCGTGCTCAACAAGGTGGTGAACCCCCAGTACGCCAGCACGAAAACCGGCAAGACGAAAGGTCCGATCGGTCCGAATGGGCCCCTGGGGGATCGCTGGATCGGCTTCAAGACCCAGGGGCTCAACCAGTTCGGCATTCACGGCACCCCCAGCGCCTGGTCCTGGACCGTGAGCTCCCGCGCGGCCGTGACCAACGGCTGCGTCCGCATGTTCCACGAGCATGTGCGCAAACTGTTCGAGCTGGTGGATGTGGGCACCCAGGTGGTGGTGGTGCGCTGAACGGCCCCGGTCGCCGGACGCTCAGGCGCTGAGCTGCCGGGCCAGGGCCCGGGCCATGCCATCGCGGCTGGCGATCCCCCGCAGCGCCTCCACCGGCAGCCCGCTGTTGGGCAACCCGGCCGGAAGCTTGGCGGGAGCGGGGCTCTTCAGGGCGAACACGGGCACCTGGCGCAGGCCGTTGGGCACCAGCTGGTCCTCCAGCTCCGCCAGGTTGGCCTGAACCGGCAGCCAGAGCAGATCGGAGCGGCGGCAGTCCTCCAGGGAGGGTCCCGCTCCGGCAGGGCCGGCGCTGAGGGCCCGCTGCAGGTCGATCAGGGTCACCACGCCGATCACCCACCCCTCCCGCTCCACCACGAGGCAATGGCCATGGGCGGCCACCAGCAGGGCCAGGGCCCGGCCGGCCGGGGTGGCGCCACTGAGCACCAACGGGGACTCCGGCTCCAGGGCTTCCCCCACCGGCAGTGCCGCCAGCGTCTGCCGCCGCTGTTCCTCGGCCGGGTCGGGCCCCAGCAGCCCCGGATCCGCCAGGCCCTGCCAGCGCTCCACCAGCACCGCGCTCAGACCGGCGGCCGCCATCAGCGGCAGGACGATCCGGATGTCATGGGTGAGCTCGAACAGCAGCAGCAGCGCCGTGAGCGGAGCCCGGGCACTGCCGGCCAGCACCGCCGCCATGCCCACCATCGCGTAGGCGGGCGGCTCGGCCACTGGCAGCCCCAGGCCGCCACTGCCGAGCACCTGGCCGTAGGCGTTGCCCAGCACGGCCCCCAGGAACAGGGCCGGGGCGAAACCGCCGCCCACGAAGCCGGTGGCATTGCTCACCCCCGTGGCCAGCAGCTTCACCACCAGGAGGGCCACCAGGGTGGTGAGTGCCACCCCCCCCTCGCTGCCCAGCAGGGCCTCGATCGTGTCGTAGCCCACCCCCAGCACCTGGGGAAAGCCCAGGGCCAGCACCCCCACGGCCAGCCCCCCCAGGCCGTTGAGCAGCCAGAGGGGGAGACGGGCGCACTGGCGCTGAACCGGCCCGCTGCGGCCGGCGGCCAGCAGGCTCACCAGGGCCCATGACATCAGGCTGGCCACCAGACCCAGGCCCAGGTAGAGGGGAAGCTCCAGCGGCGAGCGGACCTCATAGGCCGGCAGTCGGAAGATCGGCTCCTCGCCCAGGGACAGCTGGGTGACCAGCAGGGAGGTGACCGCCGCCACCAGCACCGCCCGCAGGCTCGGCCGCCCGGGGATCGCGCTGTAGGCCCCCTCGAAGGCGAAGAACACACCGGCGATCGGCGCCTTGAACCCCGCCGCCAGACCCGCCGCCACCCCGGCGGCCACGAGCGCCTTCTGGGATTCCGGCGGCAGCCGGCCCCGCAGCCCCACCAGGAGCCCGAGGGTGCCGCCACTCTCCACGCTCGGGCCCTCGGGTCCGAGCGAGGCGCCGCTGCCCAGGCTGAGCGCGGCCGCCACCAGCCGCCAGGCCGGCAGGCGCGGCATCGCCTGGACGGCCCCATCGGCCATCGCCATCAGGCTGGGGAGACTGGGGCCGAGGTCGCGGGTCAGCTGGCGCAACAGCCCCACCGCCACCCCCCCCAGCAGGGGAGCCACCACCACCGGCCAGCTCGCCAGCCAGCCAGCCGCTCCCCCGGGCGCCAGCGGCAGCGGCTCCGGCAGGGGAGCCGGCGGCGGCGGCAGAAAACCGATGCCCCCCAGTCCGATCTGCAGCAGCGCCTTCAGGGGCGTGCCGGATTCGGGATCGGGGGCGTGGAACACCTCCGCCGGCAGGGATTCCAGCGGCGGGGGACCCGCCAGGCCGAGCACCCACTCCACCAGGGTGCCGAACAGGAAGTTGTTGACGAACCCCAGCAGAACGTGGAAGCCCACCACCGCCGCCCCGGTGAGCGCCCCCACCAGGGCGGCCCAGGCCAGCAGACTCCACTGGAACGGCAGACCACGGGTGTCCCCCTCCTCAGGGGCGGAGGGACCGGCCTCAGGTCCCGGGCCTGACGGCTGCAAAGATCTCCTCCAGGATCTCGCCGGCCCCCTGCTGGCGGAGCCGGTGGGCCAGGTCAGTGCCGATCGCCTCGGGGTCGCTCTGGTCGCCCCGGGACTCGTCGCGGATCAGGCGCTGTCCATCCAGGCTCGCCACCATGCCGGTGAGCACCAGCTCATCGCCGTCGAAGCGGCTGTTGACCCCGATCGGCACCTGACAGCCCCCCTCCAGCTGGCGCAGAAAGGCCCGCTCCGCCAGGCAGCGGCGGGCCGTGGGGGTGTGCGCCAGGGCCGCGATCCGCTCCAGCACGGGGCCGTCGTCAAGACGGCACTCGATGCCCAGGGCCCCCTGGCCCACGGCATGCAGGGAGATGGAGGGGTCGATCAGTTCATGGATGCGATCGCCCAGCCCGAGGCGGCCCAGGCCGGCGGCCGCCAGGATCAGGCAGTCGTAGGCGCCGGAGTCGAGCTTCTCCAGCCGGGTGATCACGTTGCCCCGCACGTCCTTGAAGCGCAGATGGGGGAAGTGATGGCGCAGCTGGGCCAGGCGCCGCAGCGAACTGGTGCCCACCACGCTGCCCTCCGGCAGGGTCTCGAGGCTCCGATCGGCATGGCGCTCATGCACCACCAGGGCATCGGCGGGATCCTCCCGCTCGGTGATGCAGCCGAGCATCAGGCCCTCGGGCAGGTTGGTGGGCAGATCCTTGAGGCTGTGGACGGCGATGTCGGCCCTGTCCACCAGCATCTGGGCCTCCAGTTCCTTGGTGAACAACCCCTTGTCACCGATCTTGGCCAGGGCCACATCGAGGATCTTGTCCCCCTGGGTGGCCATCGCCTCGATGCTGATCTCCAGGCCGGGATGGGCCCGGGCCAGCTCATCGCGCACCCAGTGGGTCTGGACCATCGCCAGCTGACTGCGGCGGGAGGCGATGCGCAGAGTGGTGCCGGCCATCAGGTTCCGTCCTCGGAGCGGCCCCAGGGCCGATCAACAGCGGTCAAGCCTAAGGACCGACGGGTCCCCCCCTTCGGCGGGGTCCAGAGCCCCGGGGATCCGTGGGGATCAGCCGAAGAAATCGAGGGGCAGGGGGCCCCAGGTGCCGGTGGCGGCGGGATCGGCGGCGCTCTGCCCGCCGATCAGCACCCCTTCCCCCAGACCGCTCTCCTGGCGCAGCAGGAACAGACCCGTGCGCTGGTTGGCCTTGAGGAAGACCGGCCCGTCGGGATCGGTGTCGCCATCCGATTCCATCGGGCTCCAGCCGAAGGCGGCCTCCACCGCGCGCAGTGCCGCCACCGCCAGCGCCGCCGACGGGGCCATCACCCCCAGGGTGAACCAGTCGCAGGCGGCCATGTGGCCCTCCAGCTCCCGGCGCAGGGCCACCCGGTCGGCGCCATCGAGGCTCGGGGCGGTGCGCAGGGCCCGCAGGCCGGCCAGGGACTCGCTCGGGGGCGTGGACGCACTCATCGGGGCGAATCGGCAAGGTCGCCAGTCTGCCCGCCGGGCCTCCCGGCGGTGGCGCAGAAGTTCAGGCTGGTGAGGCAGAGGCTGAGCCAGACGAAGCCCACCGCCGCCCCCGCCACGATGTCGGTGAGCCAGTGCACCCGGCAGTAGAGGGTGCTGACCCAGATCAGCCCCACCCAGAGCGAGGAGCCCACGATCAGCGGCCGGCGCAGGCGGGGATAACGCTGGGCCAGGATCGTGACCATCAGGAAATAGAACACCACCGCGCCGGCGGCGTGGCCGCTGGGGAAGCTGCGGCCGATCACCTCCACCAGACGGCCCGAGGGCCGGGAGCGATCGAACAGCGGCTTCAGCCAGCGGTCGATGATCAGCAGGATCCCGCCGGTGGCCACCGCCAGCCAGATCAGCTGCGTCCAGGCCCGCTTGAGCAGCAGAAACACCAGGGCGGCCAGCACGAGCACCGCCGTGAAGCGGGTGCCGCTCACCTGATACACCAGCACCAGGAAGCGGCCCAGGGGCTCCGGGATCTGGCGGGCCAACCAGTCCAGCACCGCCTCGTCGAAGACCGGGTCCTCCTGGCTGAGCACGGTCCGGTCGATCAGCAGCACCACGGCCACCGCCAGGCCGCAGGCCAGCAGCCGCCAGGGTCCGAGGAGAGCGAACCAGCGCTGCAGGCCCCGCAGCAGGGAGCGATCGGTGGGCAGGCGGAGCAGGCGGTTCAAGGCAGGGAGCGGGGCGGAAGCGGGGAGTCGCCGGGGGGGACCCGCCAGAGCTGGGTGCCGCCACGGCTCTCCAGCAGGCTGGCACCCGGGAATTCCCGGGGAACCGCCTTCAGCCGGTGCGCCTCGCCGAACAGCAGCACCGTGGCGGCGCCAGGGTCGGGGGGCTCGAGGGCCTCCCGGGCGCCATCGAGACTGTCGAAGAAGCGGACCCGGCGGCCGCTGTAGAAGACGACGCTGTAGCGCATGTAGCCGACCACCCAGAGGGGTTCGTTGGGTCGGGCCAGCTGACCGGCCACGACGGCCAGCTCCCGCACCGGCCGTTGCCGCTGGTCCTCCATCAGCGGCGCCAGCGCCGGCACCACCAGCAGCAGCAGCCCCAGGAAGCCCAGCAGATCGGGCCGCCAGAGGGCGCGGGGCGGGCCGCCGCGGCGCAGCACCAGCACCAGGCCCAGCGCCGTGGCGGCCAGGATCAGGGCCAGGATCACCGGCAGCCCCGAAGCGCGCAGCGCCTCGGCGAAGCCCGGATAGGCCGGATCGGTGGCCGCCCAGCGCGGGGCCAGGGCGGCCACCGGCGCCAGGGCCCCGAACAGGGCCGCGTTGAGCCAGCCGCCCCAGCGCTGGGGCCAGTCGTCGGCGGGAGGGGGGGAGGGCACGGGCCCGAGCGGACACCAGAACAGGGCCAGCAGCAGGGCGCCGGCCGGCACCAGCGGCAGGATGTAGCCGGCCAGCTTGGTGGCGGCCGAGGAGAACAGCACCAGCACCACCAGAAACCAGACCAGGCCGAAGGGAGCCAGCTGGGCGGGGCGCGACTGGGACCGCCACCAGCCCAGCCGCCAGTACCGCAGCCGCACCAGCGCCAGCGGCAGCTGGAAGGACCAGGGCAGCAGCAGCACCAGGCACCAGGGCAGATAGAAATACCAGGGGCCTTCGTGCTGATACAGCACCGAGGTGAAGCGCTGCAGATTGCTGAAGCCGAAGAATCCCCCCAGGAACTCCATGCCGTTGACCCGGGCCGCCAGGACATACCAGGGGGAGGCCACCAGCAGGAACAGCACGGCCATGCCCAGCAGGGGCCAGCGGCGCAGTTCCGCCCTGAGCGTGCCCTGACAGAGCAGGAAGACGAGGATCACCCCCCCGGGGAGCACCAGACCCACCGGGCCCTTGGCCAGCACCGCGATCGCGCTGAACACGGGCAGGGCCACCTGGGCGGTGCGACGGGCCCAGGGCCGCTCCCAGCGGGCGTAGCCGAGGAAGAAGCCGAACAGGCTGAGGGCGATGGCGCTGGAGAGGAACATGTCCGTCACCGAAGTGCGCCCCCAGCCCACCCAGCCCGGATTGAGGGCCAGCAGGGCACCCCCCAGCCAGGCCCGCCGCCAGCGCCGGGATCCAGGTTCGCTGGCCTCGCCGCACAGCCAGAGCAGGGCGAAGCCGGCCAGCACCACGGAACTGGCCGCCAGGGCCACCGGCAGGCGCGCCGCCCAGGCGCTCACCCCGAAGAGGCGGAAGCTGAGGCCCACCATCCAATACCCCCAGACGGGGTAATCGAAGAAGGTGTCTCCGTTCCAGTGGGGGGTGATCCAGTCACCACGCTCCACCATCTGACGGCCCACCTCCACGAACAGGGCCTCCGTCTTGTCCATCAGGCTCAAGGTGCCGAGATGGTGGAAGAAGGCCAGCCAGCAGAGCAGGAGGGCACCAGCGGCGGTCACGAACCAGAGGCGGCGGGAGTCACGCTCCAGCCAGGCCATCACGCGCATGGAAGTGGACGAGGGAGACGATGGGCACGGTGGGGTCCGGACGGATCCGGACCGCAGGCATCATCTCTCCCGGGGGGTCCCCCGGAGGAGGCCCCCCGGCAGCGGCAGCCAGCCAGCGGAACCCAGGCCCAGTCGGGTTCAGTCGCCGGGGACCCCGGGGCGGGCCGCCGGGCCCGAGGTCACTTGATGTACTCCTTGAGCACGCCGTTGCGGTTGGGGTGACGCAGCTTGCGCAGGGCCTTGGCCTCGATCTGACGGATGCGCTCGCGGGTGACATCGAAGATCTGGCCGATCTCCTCGAGGGTCTTCATCCGGCCGTCATCGAGGCCATAGCGGAGCCGCAGCACATCGCGCTCCCGGGGACTGAGGGTGGCCAGCACCCCTTCGAGATCCTCCCGCAGCAGATTCTTGGCCACATCCTGCTCGGGATTCTCGATGTCCGCTTCAATGAAATCCCCGAGCCGGGAATCCTCCTCCTTACCGATGGGAGTTTCGAGCGAGATCGGAAGCTGGGCCGATTTGGCGATGAACCGCAACTTTTCGATCGTCATCTCCATGCTTTCAGCGATCTCCTCCTCGGTGGGCTTGCGACCGAATTCCTGGCTGAGCACCTTGGTGGTTTTCTTGATGCGGGAGATCGTTTCGTAAAGGTGCACCGGCAGGCGGATGGTGCGGCTCTGATCAGCGATGGCCCGGGTGATCGCCTGGCGGATCCACCAGGTGGCGTAGGTGGAGAACTTGTAGCCCTTCTCGTGGTCGAACTTCTCGGCCGCACGGATCAGCCCGAGGCTGCCCTCCTGGATCAGGTCCTGGAAGGAGAGCCCACGGTTCATGTATTTCTTGGCGATGGACACCACCAGGCGCAGATTGGACTGCACCATCTTTTCCTTGGCCCGGCGGCCGAGCATCAGCCGGCGGCGGAACTTCACCAGCGGCATGTCCACCAGCACCGCCCATTCCTTGTTGTCGGGATGGTGTCCGTTGTCCTGCTCGAACTGGGCCGCCAGTTCCTCAAGCAGCAGCAGATCGGCGATCTTGCGGGCCAGCTCGATCTCCTCATCGGGGCGGAGCAGGCGGATGCGGCCGATCTCCTGCAGATAGACGCGGATCGAATCTTCCGTGTAGACGCCCTTCGGGCCCACCTTGATGCTCGCCAGGGCCTTCTCCTTGCTGGCCTTGCGCTCCTTCTCCTTCGCCTCCTCCGCCGGGGCGGCGGCGGCCAGCAGCTGGTCGGCCATGGCGTCAAGATCGGGCGCGGGGGTGCTCGCCGCCTTGGCCTTCGTCTTCGAGCGGGAGGCGGCCTTCGGCTTGCTGGACGCCGCCGGGCGGGTGGGCGTCACCGCGTTGGCGGCCCCGTCGACCGGCTCCAGCGCGGGGGTCTTGGCCGCCGGCTTGGTCCTGGCCCGGCTCGCCCGCGGCTTCGCCTGCACCACCAGATCTTCGCCGCTCTGGGCGGCGACCTTGAGAATCTCGGCGGTGGCCTTCTGGGTCTTGGTGGCGGCTGGGCTCATAGGACGGCTGCGGGGTGAGACGGAAGTGGGGAGGGAGTGGGGCGGTGGGGAAGGTTGGAGCTGGGGCAGGCTCAGGCGGACCGGGATCCCAGGGGTGTCCCGCCGGAGGAGCGGCGCCGGGATCCAGCGTCGGGAGGATGGTGGGCGGCCGGGGGACCGCCGGGGCGAGACCGGCGCCGCCACGACCGGATCGGCGAGGATCCGGACCGCACGGGTCGGGATCGCCTGGATCGGGGGAGTGGCCGCGCCGGTGCGCATGACGCCAGAGGGTGCAAGCCTCCAGCTGGGCCGTCCCCAGGCGGGGAGGACGGCTCAGGGGAACTCAGGCACCCTTGGGGAACGGAACCAACCGGGACTCAACGACGATGGACGGCACGGAGGCCAGAGCAGTGCTGTCAGGGGTGGTCGCAGACCGGGAGGCACGGGGAGAAACTCCTGCGGCCTGCTCTTCAGGTCTTCCCACTGGACGGAACTCTGCCTGGTTCCGACAGCAACCGGGGGCTGCTCAACCTCCATAGCTTAAGAAACCCCTATGGGGTTTGCAAGGCAATCTGCGACGTCGGTGCAACAGCCCTCGAACCCGCCCTGGCTGCAGGTGTGGCTGGAGGCGGGCCGCGAGGGCCGCGTCTTCACCTACGCCAACCCCGAGGCCCTGCCCCTGGCCCCCGGCGATCTGGTCAGGCTGCGCCTGCGGGGCCGGCGGCATGTCGGCCTGGTGGTGGCCACCGGCGTGGGGCCCCCACCGGAATGTGGGGCCAGCCGGCTGCTGCCGGTGGAGGCCCTCCATCAGGCCGCCGCGGTGGATCCCCGCTGGCAGGAGCTGCTCAGGCAGGTGGCGGTCCGCTGTCACACCAGCCCGTTCAAGACCCTCAAGGCCGCCCTGCCGCCCGGCTGGCTCGGCCAGCGCCCCGCCGCCGCTCCGGCCGCCCCCCGCCGCCGGCAGTGGCTGGAGCCCGTGGACGGCGCCGCGCCGCTCACCCCCCGGCAGGCGGAGCTGATCGGCCGGCTGAGGGGCCACCAGCCGGTTGACTCCGGCCCGGAGGCGGCGGCCAGCGGCTCGGCCGGGGCCTGGCTGGCGACGGTCACCGGACCCTGGGGCTTCAGCGGCGCCCTGGTGCGCCAGCTGATCCGGAAGGGGAGCCTGCGTCAGACGCCCCGCCCGTTCGAGGTCGCCCCCCCAGGCCGGCCCGGCGATCCCGGCGAAGCCGGGGGGGGCCAGGACGCCCCGGAGCCCCCCCGCCGCCTGAACGCCGACCAGGCCGCAGCGGTGGCCCGGATCGAGGCCGGCGGCCCCGGCGCGGAGTTCCTGCTCTGGGGGGTGACGGGTTCGGGCAAGACCGAGGTCTATCTGCGGGCGGCCGCCCGCAGCCTCCAGGAGGGCCGCAGCGTGCTGCTGCTCACCCCGGAGATCGGCCTGATCCCCCAGCTCGTGGATCGCTGCCGGACCCGCTTTGGAGCACGGGTCGTGGAGTATCACAGCGGTCTGGGGGATGCCGAGCGGATCGCCGCCTGGCGCCGCTGCCTGGCCGCCGACGGGGGCGCACCCCTGGTCGCCGTTGGCACCCGCTCCGCCGTGTTCCTCCCCCTGGCCAATCTGGGCCTGATCGTCCTCGACGAAGAGCACGACACCTCCTACAAGCAGGAGCAGCCCATGCCCTGCTATCACGCCCGGGATGTGGCCCGCCTGCGCTGCCGCGGCGGCTCCCGGCTGGTGCTGGGCAGCGCCACCCCCTGCCTCGACACCTGGCAGGCCAGCCGCGATCCCGCCCATCCCCTCACCCTGCTGCGCCTGAGCCAGCGCATCGGCGGCCAGCCCCCCGCCCCGGTGGCCGTGGTGGACATGCGGCTGGAACTGGCCGACGGCCACCGGCGCCTGATCAGCCGGGCCCTGATGAAGCGGCTGCGCGACCTGCCGCAGCAGGGGGGGCAGGCGGTGGTGCTGGTGCCGCGTAGGGGCTACAGCAGCTTTCTGAGCTGCCGCAGCTGCGGGGACGTGGTGCACTGTCCCCACTGCGACGTGGCCCTGACCGTCCACCGGCACCGCTCCGGCGGCGAGTGGCTGCGCTGCCACTGGTGCGGCCACCGCCAGGAGCCGAGCCGCCGCTGCACCGCCTGCGGCTCCACCGCCTTCAAGCCCTTCGGCGCCGGTACCCAGCGGGTGAGCGAGCAACTGGAGCAGGAGCTTGAGGGCCTGCGCCTGCTCCGCTTCGACCGCGACACCACCCGGGGTCGCGACGGCCACCGCCGCCTGCTGGCCCGCTTCGCCGCCGGGGAGGCCGATGTGCTCGTGGGCACCCAGATGCTGGCCAAGGGCATGGATCTGCCCCGGGTCACCCTGGCGGCGGTGCTGGCCGCCGACGGCCTGCTGCACCGCCCCGACCTGCGCTCCGGGGAGCACTGCCTGCAGCTGCTCCTGCAGCTGGCCGGCCGGGCCGGCCGCGGGGAACGCCCCGGGTCGGTGATCGTGCAGACCTACACGCCCGACCATCCGGTCATCCAGCACCTGGTGGACGGCCGTTACGACGCCTTCGCCGACGCGGAACTGGCCCTGCGCCGCCAGGCCGCACTGGTGCCCTTCCGCCGCGCCTGGCTGCTGCGGCTGGCCGGGGCGTCCGCCACCGCCACCGCCACCGCGGCAGCCGCCCTCGCCGAACGCCTGGGGCCGCCCCTGGCCCGGGCGGACTGGCAGCTGGTCGGTCCGGCGCCGGCGCCGGTGGCGCGGGTGGCGGGGCGCCACCGCTGGCAGCTGCTGCTGCACGGGCCGGCCGGCAGCGATCCGGGCCTGCCCTCCGAGGCGGAGCTGCGGGCGAGCCTGGTGCCCCATGTGAACCTGGTGATCGATCCCGATCCCATCGAGCTGTAGATCCAGCCACCCGCCGTCCGGAAGCCCGGACTCAGGGCGGCGGCAGCTCCGGCCAGCCGAACCCGGCCTGCTGCCGCAGCCGCTGCAGCGCCAGGCTCAGGGCCAGCGCCAGGGCGATGGCCAGGCTGCCGAGGCCGAGCCGGCTCCAGCGCCAGCTGCGCAGCTCCAGCCGGTTGAGGACTCCGGTCCGCAGTGGCCAGCTCACCCCATCCCCCCGGCGGGTCGCCGCCAGGGGGATGGCCTGCCGCACCGACCGCGACCCGAGCGGGCCGAGGTCCACACGGAACTCCAGGCCCGGCGCCGAGCGCAGGGGGGTCAGATCCAGTTCCAGGCTGAAGCGCTGGGACACCCCCAGCAGCCAGTTGCGCTCCTCCAGCTCCAGCCGCGGCGGCGGCACGGGCAGATCGCTGAGACGGGAGGCCACCGCCACGGTCTGCTCCAGCACCCGGGCCACCCCGGCCGCGGGCATCACGCCGCTGCGCACCTGGAGGGCCCCGGCCCCATCCACGATCGAGAGCCCCGGCGGGGGCTCGGCGGCGCGCAGTTCGGCCGCGAAGCGCCCGGGCCAGGGAAGCGCCCGGCCGGTGTCGCTGCTGAGGGTCTCCACCAGCTGAAGCCGCCCCGGTCCGGCGAAGCGGAGCTGGGCCTCCACCCGCAGACAGCCGCTGAGCAGCAGGCTGAGCGCCAGCAGCAGCAGGGCCAGCACCAGGGCGAAGCCCACCGGAACTCGGGTGGGGCCCACCGGGGGAGGGGGCGGCGGGTCCGGCCGGACCCGGCGGCGGGGGGTGACGGGCCGGAGCCCTCCCCCCGGCTGGATCGATTCGACCGCCCCCAGCGGCGGCAGGGTCAGCGACCAGTTGGCCGGACGGGCCAGGGCCGGCGCCTCCAGGATCTGCTGGAGATCCCGGGCCTGGCGGCGCAGCTCCGGATCCCCACAGCGCTGCAGACCACGGCAGCACTGGGCGGCTCGCTCGGCCTCTCCCGAGCCGATCAGGGCGGTGGCCATCAGCAGCCGGACGGCGCCCCCCAGCCGGCTGCTGAGCGGATGGGCCTCGGCCAGGGGTTCGAGCAACCGCAGGCAGCGGCCGTACTCCCCCCGGTCGAGGGCCTGCTGGGCCTGATCCAGGAGGACCTCAGCCACGCCGCCGGGCACCGCTGGCCATGGCGCGGCTGCTGCCCACCACCATCGTGCCGACGCCCGCGTTGGTGAACACCTCGAGCAGCAGGGCATGGGGCACCCGCCCATCGACGATGTGGGCCGTGGCCACCCCCTGGGCCAGGGCCCGGATGCAGCACTGGGTCTTGGGGGTCATGCCGCCGCTCACCACTCCGCTGCGGATCAGCTCCCGGGCCTCCGGCAGGCTCAGCTGACGCAGCAGGGAGCCGGGATCCGGCGGATCCCGCAGGATTCCGGGTGTGTCGGTCAGCAGGATCAGCTTCTCGGCCTCCAGGGCCGCCGCCAGTTCCCCGGCCACGGTATCGGCGTTGATGTTGTGGGCCTGGCCCTCGGGATTGGCGGCCACGCTGGAGATCACCGGGATGTACCCGGCCTTGAGCAGGGGCTCGAGCACGGCGGGGTTCACCGAAGCCACGTCGCCCACCAGCCCATGGGAGCCCTCCCCCCAGGGCCGCGCCTCCACCAGGGCGCCATCGCTGCCGGAGAGCCCCACCGCCCGGCCGCCCACCCGGTTGAGGCCATTGACGATCTGCTTGTTGACGCGGCCCACCAGCACCATCTCCACCACGTCCATGGTGTCGGCGCTGGTGACCCGCAGGCCATCACGGAACTCGGGCTCGATCGAGAGCCGCCCCAGCCACTGGTTGATCTCCGGCCCGCCGCCATGCACCACCACCGGCTGCAGGCCGACACAGGCCAGCAGGGCCAGGTCGCGGAACACCGCGTCGCGCAGGTCGGCGCGCACCATCGCCGCTCCGCCGTACTTCACGACCACCCTGCGGCCGGCGAACCGCTGGATGTAGGGGAGGGCTTCGCTGAGCACGGACACCCGCAGGGCGTCGTCGGCGCTGATCGCGGGCTCGTGGCTCAAGGCAGCACGGGGGCGAGTGTGGATGCGGTGGGCACCAGGGCGAGGTCGAGCTCGCCGCCGGGGCGCGGGGTGATCTCGGCGCGCAGCCCCGGGCCGAAGAAACGGCCCAGCCGCTCCTGGCGGGCCTGCCACTGCTCGAGCGGCACGGCATTGCACCGAAACTGCAGAACCAGGCCGTAGTGGCCGTCGTGATCCTCTTCGCGGACGCTGATCAGCTCGGGGGGCCGGTCCTCATTCCAGAGCCGCAGGGCTTCGAGCGAGCTCTCCAGGTGGGCCTTCTGGCCGTAACGCCAGCGGGTGACGTCCTGGATCAGGGTGCGCAGCGGAGCACTGGCCTCCTGCTCCCGCAGCGCTCGCAGCTGGGAGGGCGGCGTCAGCCGAGCGGCCGGGGGAAGCTCGGACGACTTCAGCGCCAGGCCACCCAGCAGCACCGGCACCCCGTAGAACACCCCCGCCAGGCTGATGTTGGGACTGTCGGTGGCGTAGGCGATCGAGCCGATCACCGTGAGGGCCGCGCCGAGGATGGTCAGCAGACTGCCCGGGGACGTGAGTGCTTGCATGCCGCCATCTTCCTGCAACGCGGAGCAGGATGGCGGCAGCCCCGGTGGCCTCCCACCCTCCCCCGATGACTTCACCGATCCCCGAACCCGCCAGCGCCGTGCCCCCCGGCGACCCGGCCACCGAACCGCCCACGGACCCGGCCGAACTGCTCCAGCAACTGGCCGACGACCGGCTCTGGCTCCTCCAGCAGATCGACGGGGGCCGCTGGCCCGAGCTGCGGCTGGATCTGGCCGCGCTGGAGCGGGAGCTGGGTCAGCTGCTCGAACTGGCCGGCCAGCGCCTCTGAGTTCAGAAGGGGATGTCGTCCTCGTCCTCGCCCAGCTCGGGGACGAGGGGGGAGGTGTTCCAGGTGGGGGCCTCCTGGGCCGGCCGGGGGGAGGCCTGGGGTTGGGTGGGGGCCGCCTGGCGGCTGGCGGCGACCGGACGGGCGGGTGGCACCCGCACCGGCTGGGCCGGGGTGGGGCGCGGGCCGACCTGCGGGGACAAGGGCCGGGACGCCGACGCCTCATCCCCGCCCGCCAGGGGGTGGAGCCGCGAGAGGGTGAACTCCGCCCGCTTCTCCTTGAGGCCATCCGGGCGGGTGACGGTGGACATGCGCAGCCGTCCCTCCAGCAGCAGCCGCTGCCCCGGCTGCACCCGGTTCTGCAGATCCTGCGCCAGGTTTCCCCAGCCCACCACCTTGAGCTGACCCGGGGGATCCTCCGGCCTGAGCCCGTCCATCTGGACGGCCAGCTCCGCCACGGGCGTCTGGTTGTCCGGGGTGTAGCGCACCTGGGGGGCCTCGAGCACCACCACCTCCAGCACACAGTGATTCACGGCACGGACCCCGTCAGCGGCGCCCATCTTGATGCACGGACCTGACCCACCGCCACGGGCCGCGACGCCGCAATCCCTGCGGCCGCGTCCGACCCGGCCGCCCGGGGCCGCCGGATCGATCTGGCTGCTCAGCGGCACCGGGGAGGGACCGCCCCTGGCGGCGGCCCTGCTGGAGCGGGGCTGGGGAGTGGAGGTGTCCGTGGTGACACCGGAGGCCTCGCGCGCCTATGCCGCCCATCCCCGCCTGCGGCTGCGGGTGGGAGCCCTGGCCGGCCCCGGCGCCATCGAGGCCCGGCTGGACGCCCCGGGCCCCTGCGGCGACGGCTGGCGCTGGGTGGTGGACGCCAGCCATCCCTTCGCCAGCCGAATCAGCGCCGATCTGGCCCTGGTCTGCCGGCGACGCTGCCAGCCCCTGCTCCGCCTGCGGCGCCCCGCCCTGGGCGCCGCAGGCGGCAGCCGGCTCACGCTCCTGCCGGATCTGGAGGCCCTCGCCGGGCAGGACCTGAGTCGGGAGCGGCTCCTGCTGGCGATCGGGGCCCGGCAGCTGGGCCGCGCCCTCGCCCTGGCGGCCGCCGGGGCCAGCTTCGCCCGGATCCTTCCCGCTCCGGCGAGCCTGCGCCAGGCCCGGGCGGCGGGGCTGGCGGATGGACAGCTCGCCTGTCACCGCCCGGGGCACGGGCAGCGGAGCGACGGGCTCCAGGGAGACCCCTTCGCCCTCGAGCGGGCCCTGCTGCGCCGATGGCGCATCACCGCCGTGCTCTGCCGTCAGTCGGGAGGCACCACCGAAACCTGCTGGCAGACCCTCTGCGGCGAAGCGGGGCTGCGGCTGCTCCTGCTGGAGCGTCCAGCCGAACCCGATCGGGTGCGGGCCTTGCCCGCGGCCGCCCTGCTGGAGATGGTGGGCCGACCCCACCCCCCTGGTTGATGGCCCCGGATTCCCTGCCGATCGCCCTGGTGCTCAGCACCGAAGCCGATGCGGACCGCGCCGAGCGGCTGGCGCGCCGGCTGGTGGAAGCCGGTCTGGCGGCATGTGTGAGCCTGCGGCCGCTGCGCTCGATCTACCGCTGGCGGGGGGAGATCGAGCAGGGGGAGGAGGTGGAGCTGCTGATCAAGACCCGGCCTGACCAGCTGGAGCCGCTGCGCCGGCTGCTGCACGACCACCACAGCTATGAGACGCCCGAATGGATCCACTGGATCGCCGAGGGCGAAGGCGCCTACGCCGGCTGGATCCAGGCCCTGGGCTGAGGCCGCCGGACCCGGCGGCCTCAGCCCAGCTGCCGGGCCACCAGCTCCCGCAGATCACCCCGGGGGCGAGGACCCAGCTGGGTGACCACCTGGCCGGCGCAGAGGGAGCCCAGCCTGCCGCAGCGCTCGAGCGGCTCGCCCCGGCTGAGGCCGAAGAGGACCCCGGCGGCATAGAGATCGCCGGCACCGGTGGTGTCCACCAGCGGTCCCAGCTGGTAGGCCGGGATCCGGTGGGTGAGCGCTCCGGCGATCAGCACCGATCCCTGTTCACTGCGGGTGAGGGCCGCCATCGGACAACGGGCGCGCACCGCTTCGGCGGCGGCCTCGAAGCTGCCGGCGGGGTACAGCGCCGTGATCTCGCTTTCGTTGGCGAAGAGCAGATCCACCGAGCCGTCCACGAGCTCCAGAAAGCTGTCCCGGTGACGTTCGACGCAGAACGCGTCGGAGAGACTGAGGGCCACCTGGCCCCCGCTGGCACGCATCACCTGGGCGGCGGCGAGAAAGGCCCGCCGGGCCGGCTCGCTGTCCCAGAGGTAGCCCTCCAGGTACAGGATGCCGGCCTGGGCCACCTGCTCCAGATCCAGATCGTCCGGATCGAGGTCCACCGAAGCGCCCAGGAAGGTGCACATGGTGCGCTGGGCATCCGGGGTGACCAGGATCAGGCAGCGGGCGGTGGGCGGCCCGCTGCTGGCGGCGGGTGTCTCGAAACGGGCTCCCACCGAGCGAATGTCGTGGCTGAAGATGGCCCCGAGCTGGTCGTCGCGCACCCGGCCGATGAATTCCCCCTGCCCCCCCAACTGGGCCAGGCCGGCCAGGGTGTTGGCCGCCGAGCCCCCCGAGGTTTCCAGGCCCGCCCCGCAGGCGGCGTAGAGACGCTCGGCTTCGGTGGCGTCCACCAGGGTCATGGAGCCTTTGGCCAGGCCATGCTCCTGCAGGAAGTGATCGTCGGTCTGCACGAGCACATCCACGATGGCGTTGCCGATGCCGACGACATCGAGACCGCCGGGGGCCCGTTGGAGTGCCGTGGGGGAAGGGGAGATCGCCATGCTCAGACGCTCAGCAGGGCGCGCTTGGGCCCGTGGATCGGGTCCTCCACCACGATCGTCTGGTCCCGCTGGGCTCCGAGCGAGACGATGGCGATCGGCACCTCCATCAGTTCGGCCAGGAACCGCAGGTAGGCGCGGGCGGTGTCGGGCAGATCCTCGAGCCGCCGGCATTCGGCGGTGGAGCATTGCCAGCCAGGCAGGGTCACGAAGATCGGCCGACAGCGGGCAAAGGTTTCCGCACTGCTGGGGAAATGCTCGATCCGTTCCCCATCGAGCGCGTAGGCCACGCACACCTGGATCGCGTCAAGTTCATCGAGCACGTCCAGCTTGGTGATCGCCAGGCAGTCGAGTCCGTTCACTTCCACGGCATAGCGGCCGATCACGCCGTCGAACCAGCCGCAGCGGCGGCGGCGGCCGGTGGTCGTGCCGAACTCCCCGCCGCGGTCACAGAGGTGGTCGTTGAGGCTGCCCTGGAGTTCGGTGGGGAAGGGTCCCTCCCCCACCCGGGTGGTGTAGGCCTTGGCCACGCCGATCACCCGGTCGATCAGGGTGGGCCCCACCCCGGCGCCGATGCAGGCTCCGCCCGAGACGGGATTGGAGGAGGTGACGTAGGGGTAGGTGCCGTGATCGAGATCAAGCAGGGTGCCCTGGGCCCCCTCGAACAGGATGTTCTGCCGGGCCCGGGCCGCCTGGTGGATCGTGCGGGTGCAGTCGACCACGTGCGGGGCCAGCCGTTGCCCGTAGGCGGCGTATTCGCGGATCACGTCCTCGGGATCGAGGGGAGCGAGGCCGTAGATGCGCTCGAGCAGGAGGTTCTTCTCGGCCAGAGGGCCCAGCAGCCGGTCCCGGAGGCGGTCCTCCTCCAGCAGATCGATCACCCGGATGCCGTTGCGCTCCGATTTGTCGGCGTAGGTGGGCCCGATGCCCCGGCCGGTGGTGCCGATGCGCCGCTCGCCGCGGCGCTGCTCCATCGCCTGATCCAGCAGGCGGTGGTAGGGCATGGTCACGTGGGCGGTGGAGGCCAGCTTCAGCCCCGACACATCGATGCCATAGCCCTCGAGCATGTCGAGCTCACCGAGCATGACCCCGGGATCCACCACCGTGCCCGAACCGATCAGGCAGATCGTGTCGGGATAGAGAATTCCAGAGGGAATGAGGTGCAGCTTGAGCACCTGGTCGCCGACCACGATCGTGTGCCCGGCGTTCACCCCCCCCTGGTAGCGGACCACCACATCGGCGGAGCGGCTCAGCAGATCGGTGATCTTCCCTTTTCCCTCGTCACCCCACTGCGCACCGATGACGACGACATTGGCCAAGGACACAGCGGCCCTGAGCCGCTTCTGAGCACCAAGGGGAGAGCCTCTCAGATCGGAGGCCCGTTCGTCAAAGCGCCCGGGTCCTCCGACCGATCAGGCGCCCCGCACCACCGTGGCCTCGGCCTTGGAGAGCTCCTTGCGGAGCCGGGTGCGCAGCGCCTCGGGAAGGGGCCGGTTGGCGTAGTTGGTGTAGTGGCCGGCCAGGGAGTTGAGGGCGGTCTGCATGGTGGTGAAGGAGCCGAGCCCGTTCACCTGACGCCGGGGCCGGTAAAGGGAGATGTACTCATTGATGAGAGCACGGGCCTCGGTCTCGGCCTCCGGCCGGGCCGGATCGTCCTGCTCCAGGGCGATGGTGGCCAGGAGGCTGTCGGCCACGCTGACGGTGTCCTCCACGTAGGAACCGCTCAGGCTGCCGGCGGCTGCCGGACCACCGACGGTGAGAACGAGGCTGAGGCCGATGGCCAGCAGCGAGGCGGCGGGACGGGAGAACCCGGGGCGGGATCCGGCCCGGGCCGACCAGCCTCGAGCGGCCCCCTGAACGGCCAGGCCGACCCGGCGCACGGCCCGGAGAACGGTGGCGTGGATGGAGCTCCAGACGGCGGACATACCTCTCTCTTCCGTGGTACCGGGATCCTAGAAGCTGCCCCTGGAAGCGGGTCCGTGCCGCCGATCAGGTGTCATCGAGCCCGCGACGGCCCCGGACCACCCGGGGGAGCAGCACCGCCGCCAGATCCCCGGCCCCCAGCTCCTCAGCGTGGCCGCTGCTGCGCTCCACCAGCTCGACGCTGCCGCCGGCGGCGCCCCGTCCCACCACGACCCGCCAGGGAATCCCGATCAGGTCGGCGTCCTTGAACTTGACGCCGGCCCGCTCGGAGCGGTCATCGAGCAGCACGTCGAGGCCGGCCTGAGCCAGCTCGCCGTAGAGCCGCTCGGCCAGCTCCACCTGCAGCGGATCCTGGGCGCTGGCAATCACCACGATCACCTCGAACGGGGCGATCGCCACCGGCCAGCAGATGCCCTTCCCGTCGTGGTGCTGCTCCACCGCCGCCTGGGCCAGCCGGGACACCCCGATGCCGTAGCAGCCCATCCAGAGCGCCTCCTCCCGGCCCTGCTCGGTGGTGAAGCGGGCCTCGAAGGCCTCGGAATACTTGCGGCCCAGTTGAAAGATGTGGCCCACCTCGATGCCCCGGCTCGCCTCCAGCCGCTGGCCCGGATCGTGCAGGCATCGCTCACCGGGCTGGGCGGCGCGCACGTCCACCACCTCCGGCAGGGGCGTCAGCTCCCACCACGAGGCCCCCAGCAGGTGCCGGTCGGCGCGGTTGGCTCCGCAGACGAAGGCCTCCAGCTCGGCTGCGGTGGCATCGGCCAGCCTCAGGAAGCGGGGCTCCCAGCCCGTTGCCCCCTCCAGGAGGGTGTCCGGGAGGTGGGGGCCCAGGAAACCGAAGGGCCAGGGATCCAGTCCCTGGGCCTCCAGCTGGGTCGGTGTGATCGGTTCGAGCTCGAGCAGGGTCCCCGCCCCGGCTCCCCGCCGGGCCGTGACGGCATGGGCCAGCTTGAGGGGATTGAGCTGCTGATCGCCCCGCAGGCTGACCAGCACGGCCGTGGGCGGTCCCGCGGCGAAGCGGGCCAGCAGCAGCAGCACCTTGACGATCTGGCTGGGATGGAGCCCATGGGCGGCGCAGAGGTCCTCGATCGTGCTCTGGGCGGGGGTGTCGAGCTCCTGGACCCCACCGGCAGAGGGCAGGGGCCGGGGGGGGTCCGGCCGTGAGACCGCCCGTTCCTGGTTGGCGGCATACCGGCCGTCGCCACTGGCGAGCACCAGATCCTCCCCCGCCTCGGCGGTGACCATGAACTCCTGGCTGGCGGAGCCGCCGATGGCTCCGCTGTCGGCCTCCACCGCCACCGTGCGCAGGCCGCAGCGCCGGAAGATGCGGCGATAGGCCCGGTCCATCTCCGCGTAGGCACGGCGCAGGTCTTCCGCGTCGGCGTGGAAGGAATAGGCGTCTTTCATGATGAATTCCCGCCCGCGCATCAGGCCGAACCGGGGGCGGATCTCATCGCGGAACTTGGTCTGGATCTGGTATAGGCAGACCGGCAGCTGGCGGTAGGAGCGCAGCAGATCGGAGGCCAGCGCCGTGATCACCTCCTCGTGGGTGGGGCCAAGCCCGAGGGCCCGCTCCTGGCGATCGAGGAGGTGGAACATGATCCCCTCCCCCGCGGTGTAGCCCTGCCAGCGGCCGCTCCGCTCCCAGAGCTCGGCGGGCTGCAGAGCCGGGAGCAGGGTTTCGAGCGCGCCGGTGCGATCCATCTCCTCGCGCACGATGGCGGAGATGCGGCGAAGCACTCTCCAAAGCAGGGGGAGGTAGGCATAGACCCCGGAAGCCACCCGCCGCAGGTAGCCCCCCCGCAGCAGCAGGCGGTGGGAGGGGATCTCGGCTTCAGCCGGATCGTCACGCAGGGTCACCAGCATCAGGCGTGACACCCGCATCGCCACTCATCTTCAGGACGGCGGGGACCCTATCACCGTGGGGCCGCCGACCCCCTGGCACAACGGCAGGATTCTGCTAACGTCGGTCTACGATCCCGCCTGTCTCATTGTTGTCTCATGGTTGTACCTGCGGCCGGTTCCGGTGGATTTGGTCCCGCGCCCGGCGCCTCGGGTCGGCCCATCACCCTGGCCGCCCCGCCGGCGGCCTCCCTGTCCATCCCGGGCGAAACCGGTGAGACCCTGATCCCCATCGACGACGTCCAGAAGGCCCTCAACCGCTCGCGAGCCTCGGTCTACCGCTACAGCAACACCGACCCGCGCCAGCTCAACCCCCCCTTCAATCCCCGCAAGCTCAACCCCGAATACCGCACCGATCAGAAGGAACCCCTGATGTTCCATCCCAACGAGGTGGCCCGCTTCGCCAGGGATGTGCTCCGCATCAAGGAGGTCACCGTGGAGGTGCTGAACTCGCCCTCCACGGTGACCCAGCAGCTGCTCAGCTCGATCCTCGAGGAGCTGCACCACATCCGGGCCACCCTGAGCAGCATGGAGAACCTTCCCACCCCGCTCAGCAGCAAGCGCGAACCCTTCGATCAGTCCCGTCCGGCGGCCTGAATCCGGTCGGGAGCCCGCACCCCAGCAGGCCGTGCGCCTCGCCGCTTCAGGTGGCATATTGAAGGTGGCATCACCCTGGCTGGACCCGTTCGGCATCCGCTGCACGGCCCAACGCCCCAACCTGCGGATCCCCGTGAACGGCGGCGGGTCGGGGATGCTGCCTCCCGGACCGGTCGCGCCTTTCCCCCGCGTCATCCCGCCCGAGAGGCTGCCCTGTCGTCCCCCTCCATGGACCCCGAACCTCCCCGAACCGGCCCGGCAGACGTGATCCCCACGCCGGCCGTGCTGCGCTCGAGCCTGGCCCCTTCCGGCAACCCGAGTCCACCCCGGCTGAGTTCCCCGCCCCTGAGTCCGCCCCCGCTCAGTGCGCTGCGCCCGAGTCCCCCTCCCCAGAGTCCGGCGCGCCGGAGCCCGCTGTCCCTGAACCCGGAGCCCCCGGGGCCGCTGCCCATCGGTGCAGCCCCAGCGGCCGTCCTCAACCCCCGCTTCTCCCCGCCGGTCCCCGTCCCCTCCGCGGCGGCTCCAGCCGAAGCCGACGACGACTATGACGGGGCCTTTGACAGCGGCACGCCCGTGATCGGGGCCCTGATCGGTCTGCTGGCCCTGGTCGTTCCCGTGGGCAGCGTCCTGCTTGATCATCTCGACCCCGCGTCCAGGTCTCCCCTGCCGATCACCCTGAGCGATGGACATCAGCAGCCTGGCCGCCTCTCCCTCCCCGGGGCTGGTGCACCTGGTGGTGGAGATCCCCGCCGGTAGCCGCAACAAATACGAGTACAACAGCGCCGCCGGCCTGATGGCCCTCGACCGGGTGCTCCACTCCTCCGTGCGGTACCCCTTCGACTACGGGTTCATCCCCAACACCCTCGCCGAGGACGGAGCGCCCCTCGACGCGATGGTGATCATGGAGGAGCCCACTTTCGCCGGCTGCCTGATCACGGCCCGTCCGATCGGCTACCTGGAAATGGTCGACTGCGGCGCCTTCGACGGCAAGCTGCTCTGCGTCTCCGAAGCTGACAGCCGCCAGCGGGGCATCCACAGCATCCGCCAGATCGCCTCCAATCAGTTGGAGGATGTGGCCGAATTCTTCCGGACCTACAAGAACCTGGAGGGTCGGGCCGTGGAGATCCTGGGCTGGGAGGACGCCGACCGGGTACCCCAGCTGCTGGAGCGCTGCGTCGCCGCGGCCCGGGGGCTCAGCCTGCCCGCTGCAGCAGGAACCCCTCGTAATCGAGGGCCTGGAACACCCGGGCGGGATCACTGAAGCCGGCGGCGTTCACCAGCGCCGTGAGCCGGGCTTCACCGATCGGGTGCAGCCCCTGGGTGAGGGGCTCCAGCCGGCTGCGCTCGGCCGTCAGGCCGCTGGCCCGCTGGAACGCCAGCCAGGCCTCACCCACCTGGGCCTGCAGAGGGGTCACCGCCGGACGCATCAGATCGACCAGCACCAGCTGGCCGCCCGGCCGCAGGCCGCGGGCCAGGGCGGAGAGGAAGGCCAGCTTGCGGCCGTCATCGGGCAGGGACTGGAGCACGAGGACCGAGAGCGCCCCGTCGAAGCAGGCCCCGGCTCCGAGGTCCTCGACCGTGCTCTGACGCCAGGTGATCAAGGGCCGCTCCCCGAGCCGCCGGCGGGCCGCCGCCAGCATTCCCGCGGAAGGGTCGAGGGCGGTGAGGCGCCAGTCGGGCCGCTGCACCACGGCCTCCGCCAGCTCCGCGCCGGTGCCGCAGCCAGCCACCAGCACCTCGGCGCCGTCAGCCGCGCCGAGGGGGGAAGCCCCCAGCAGGGCCACGGCGAGGCGGGCCAGGCTGGCGTAGCCGGGGATCAGTCGCTGCACGACCAGGTCGTACCCGCCGGAGTGGTCGCCGGTGGACGGGCTCGGGTCGGACGGAGCTGGAGACAAGGCGCAGCAGGCAGTCCGGGCGATCGTAGGCAGGGGCCGCCCGGCGGGCCAACAACCATGTGAAGGCCTGTTCCATTGCGGCCTCCGGCAGGTAAGTTGGTTCCCGCCCGTAGCACCTGCGACCCGTGCCCACCATCCGCTTCGAACAGGAAGGCCAGCAGGTTGGTTGTATCGAAGGAGCCAACCTTCGCCAGGTCGCCCTTGATGCGGGCATCAACCCCTACAAGGGTCTCAACAATTTCAACAACTGCGGTGGCCTCGGCCAGTGCGGCACCTGCGTGATGGAGGTGCTGGAGGGCGCCCAGAATCTCTCCCCCCGCAGCGACGTCGAGCAGGTCTACCTGGCCGACCGGCCGGCCAGCTACCGCCTCAGCTGCCGCACCAGTGTCAGCGGCGATGTCACCGTCCGCACCCGTCCCGACTCCGCCGTCGGCAAGGGTTCGAACAGCCTGGTGGGTGCGCTGAAGTCCCTGGTCGGCCGCTGATGGGCCCCGCCGGTGCCCCCACGGGCACTGCCCTGCGGTTCTACGGCTAGGCCCGCTGCTCCACCTGCCGAAAGGCCCTCCAGTGGCTCGAGGCCAACGCCATCCCCGTGCAGGTGGTGGACATCACCACCCATCCGCCCTCAGCCGATCTGCCGGCGGCGGCCGCAGCTATCGGCAGCTGGGGCCGCCGCCGTCAACGCCATGGACCGGGAGCAGGCCCTGGCACCGGCGGCACCGTGAGCTGGTCCAGTTCGCGGATCAGGGCATCGATGCCCGCCCGGTTGATCTGACCCAGGTAGGTGAGCTTGAGCTCCTCAAGCAGCGTGCAGATCAGCTGCTGGCTGCGCTCCAGGGCCGGCCCGCTCTCGAGGGCATCGGCCAGTTCATCCCAGAAGCGGTCGACGCAGGCCTGCAGCAGGTCGATCTGACGGTTGTCCCGCTGCTGCAGCCGTTGACCGGCGCTGCGCGAGAGCTCCAGCAGGCTGTCCACCACGCCGGAAGCCAGCTGGCGGGTCATCTCCTGCTCGACCTGGAGCAGGAGCTGGAGATTCCGCAGCGCGGGGGGGACCACCATGGTCTGGAGGGTCTGCTGCAGGGCATGGCTGACCACGGCCCGGAGCTCCGGCGCCAGCCGGGGCCCCACCTGGGTGAGCAGCAGCGGCCCCCAGATGCGCAGCAGCTCCACCAGCTCGCGCTCATCGTTGATGGTCACCATCTGGTGGCTGCGCAGTCGGCGGATGCGCTGGGGCCAGCGGGGCGAGCGGATCACGCTCTGGGCGCCATCCATCAGCTGCAGGGCCAGCACCTCGAACAGCTCCACCGCCAGCAGGGCCACTACCCCCCGGCTCATCACGGCCCGCAACGGCTCAAGGTTGGCCAGACCGCTGCTCTGCAACCGCTCCGCCACGGGAATCAGGCGCAGCGGCCGCCAGAAGGGCAGCAGCAGCGGCAGATCGGTCCAGCGACGCAGCAGGGCATCGGTCCAGCTCAGGCCGGGCAGGCGGCGGCGCAGACGGATGGTGCGCCAGAGAATGTCCGCCAGAAAGACGCTCTGGAACAGCAGCAGATCGATCCGCCAGAAGGTGTCGGTGGGGCGGCCGTTCTCATCGATCGAACGCCAGTAGTTCGTCGCCACCAGGGGGAGCACCTGCTGCTGCCAGAACAACCGCTCCTCGGCCCAGGGTCGCTGGCTGAGCCAGGCATCCCCCAGCAGACGCTCGGCCGAGCGCTTGGAGGAATCCAGATCGGCCCGCTGCCTCAGCCGGTTCTTGATCTTCTCGAGGGTCCCCGACCCCCCCGAGGCCAGAAAGGGGTTGTCATCGATCATCTCCTCGGTCAGACGCACCTGGCGCCGGCGCAGGTCGGTGGCGTCCTCCCCCGCCAGCAGCTCCCCGTCCAGCTGGGCGAAGGCGTCCAAGTAGGCCTGGGTCTCCCGGTGCGGTTCGATCCCCTTGATCGGGTCATAGAACGGCGTGATGTCGGGCAGCCAGCCGAGCCGCAGCACCAGCGGCGCCGAGGGCACGGGATAGAGGTTGCGCTGCAGCCAGAAGGTGCGCAGCGGCACGTAGCTGATGTCGAAACAGACCCAGAGCAGGTTCAGGCTGGCCCAGAGCGCCACGAACTGGTCCCAGCGGCGCAGCAACCGATCGGACAGGGGAGCCTCACCGCCCATCGGGAGCGCTTGCCAGCGGGGCCGGACCATGGGAGAGGGCGTCGATCCGGTTCAGGGTAGGAAGCTCCACCTTCCGTCCCCCGCGCCTTAGGGTGACCGGCTCCGGTCGGTGCCTGATCGATCGGGCTCCCCCTTGCATCAGGAAGCCCTTGAGCGCCGAGGACGCCCCATCGCCGCCCCTTCCCCTTCCTCCATCGCCGCCCACGCCCCCCTTGACCCCCGCAGAGCCTGCCGAGACCGCAGCCCACGATCCCGCCGGCCGTGGGGCCCAACCCGGGGGGGTCCCCCCGGTTCGTGAGGAGAGCGCCTGGAGCTTCTGGCGCAGCGTGCTGCTCACCCTGGCGGTGGCCCTCGGCATCCGCCAGTACCTGATCGAGGCCCGCTTCATCCCCTCCGGCTCCATGCTGCCCGGTCTGCAGATCCAGGACCGGCTGCTGGTGGAGAAGATCAGCTTCCGCAGCCGTGAACCCCGCCGCGGCGACATCGTGGTCTTCCACTCTCCCTACAGCTTCGATCCGGCCCTGCGGGGCGATCGAAGCGCCGGGCCCCTGCGCTGTCTGGTGGCCAACCTGCCCCTGCTGGGCTCGATCCCGGGGCTCCATGAACCCGCCTGCGATGCCTACATCAAGCGCGTGGTGGCTGTCCCCGGCGATCGGGTGGTGGTCGATCCCCGGGGGCTGGTGAGCATCAACGGAACCCCCCTGCAGGAGCCCTACGTGACCCAGAACTGTCCGGTGGACAGCCAGGGCATGGGCCCCTGCCGCAGCCTCGACGCGGTCGTACCGGCCGGCTCGGTGCTGACCCTGGGGGACAACCGGGCCAACAGCTGGGACGGACGGTTCTGGCCCGGGGGAGCCTTTCTGCCGCAGAAGGAGATCATCGGCCGGGCCTTCTTCCGCTTCTGGCCCCTGGACCGGGTGGGGGCCCTGGGGGATCCCGACCCGCTCAGCGGGGGCCCCGCCAGAGCTGGGGAAGCAGCCCCGTCGCCAGCACCCGCCCCCTGAGCGTCGTGCCGCCATAGGGCTGGTTGGCGGCCAGGGAGGCGTCGGGGTCCCCCTCGGGAGACCAGTCCTGGCTGGGATCGAAGAGGATCCACCGCCGGCCACCGCAGACCAGAGCCGGTTCAGCCGTTCCCAGGTACCGGGCCGGTCCCCAGCAGAGGCGCTGCCAGAGGGCCTCGACGCTCCAGCCCCGTCCCTGCACCAGCTCCCCCCAGAGCGCCGGCAACACGAAGCGGTGACCGGCGATCCCGGCGGCGCGCTGATCCAGCGGCAGCAGCCGCTCCTCGGCGTCGAGGGGCTGGTGCTGGACGGCCACGGCCGTGATCACCCCGTCGGCCAGGGCGCCGATCAGGGCCTCCCGGTCGGTCGGCCCCCCCAGGGAAGGCACCAGTTTCCAGCCCTCCTCAAGGGGGTCAAGCCGACCACTGTCGGCCACCAGGTGCCACCAGCACACACTCGCCGGCGGCGGCTGCGGCACGGAACGCAGCAGGGCCACCCCCTGGGCGGTGGAGAGATTGGCCAGGCGCAGGCGGGCCTGGGGCAGAGCCGCGGCCAGGGTCAGCAGGCTCCGGAGCGGCAGGGTTTCGCTCAGGGGTGGATCGATCGGCCAGCCGGCCCGCAGGGCCTCGACTCCGGCTCGCACGAAGCCGCCCCGATCGAGGCTGGGATCCCGCGGCGTCAGCAGCACGGGATGGTCACCCGCCTCCCCCAGCTGCAGCCCCCGCTCCAGCAGCCCCAGGGGTGGCAGGGCTCCCTCCTCCGCCAGACCGATCGCACCGGCCGCGAGCTGTTCCGCGTGGGGGGCCAGGTCCTCGCCGGCGCCCTCCAGGCTGAAGCTTCCCCAGAGCAACAGTTCAAAGGGTGGCTCACCGCGCAGGCCGAGCCGCTCGGGCCGGTCCCGCCAGGTGCCGGCCCGGGGCAGCAGCGCCACGGTGCCGTAGCCGGCGGCCGCGGCGGAGCGCTGGAGCGAAACCAGGGTTTCGGCCCGGCCGTCCAGGGGGGCCTCCAGCACGCTGTGGGCATCCACCAGCGGCGGGGCCAGCAGCCAGCCGGCGGCGGGCAGGCCCTCGAGGCCGAGTGCCGCGCCCCGCTCGAGGGCCCCGGACCCGAGCGCCACGATCCGTCCCTCCTCCAGGAGCACATCCTCCTGGCGGAGGGGATGGGCCGGTCCCTCCAGCCACTGCACCGATCGCAGCAGCCGCGCGGCCATCAGAGGGCTCCGGCGGCGGTGTGATCCAGCACGCCGCCGAGGTGGGCGGTGAAGTTGAGCCCGCTCAGCACCGGCCGCGGCGCACCCTCGCCGGGCTCGGCGGGCGTCAGATCGATCACGCTCACGCCGCCGTTGCCCTGCTTGACCATCCAGATGTCGGCGGGGGTGAGGCCCAGCAGCGCGCAGAGAATCGTCTTGTTCACGGCGTCGTGGGCGACCACCAGGGCGGTGTCCTCGGGGGCGAGGCCGGCGGCGATCCGGGTCCAGGCCGCCACGGAACGGTCCCAGACCTGCTTCAGGGTTTCCCCTTCCGGCATCTGCACGGTCTGGGGAGCTCGCTTCCACTGGGCCAGCAGCTCTCCCCACTCCGCCGCGATCTCCTCCTCGAGTCGCCCTTCCCACAGCCCGTGGCCGATCTCCACCAGGTCCTCCACCTCGGTGAGCGACAGCCCCGGACGGGTGCGCAGAATCACTTCCCCCGTCTGACGGGGGCGGGCCATGGCACTGGTGTAGGCCCGCTGGATCGGCACGGGCTCCAGAAAGCGAGCGGCCGCTTCGGCCTGGAGCAGGCCGTTGGCATTGAGGGGAATGTCGATCTGACCCTGGAAGCGGCCCTGGCGGTTCCAGTCGGTTTCCCCATGGCGTACGAGCAGCAGCCGCGCCCCTGCCCCCCGGGGGGGCAGGGGCTGACCCAGATGGGCGGTGTTGTTGAGCGACTCGATCTGCACCTCCAGGTCGGAGCCGGCCTCGCGGCGCAGGTTCAGCACCGAGAGCGAGGCGTTGTCGAGGCGCAGGCGGGGAAAGGCGGAGGCCGGCAGACCGAGCAGCCGGAGCAGCAGGCAGCGCAGGATGCCGTTGTGGGCCACCACCAGGACACAGGCGGGGGACGCCCCCGGGGGATGGCGCTCCAGCAGGGTGTCCAGGAAGCGGCCGGCCTGGGCCATCAGCTCCTCGATGGGCCGGTAGCTCCGGCCATCGGCACGCTGCAGCTCCAGGGTGCCGGGGTCGAGTCGCCAGAGGCGGTGCTGGGCCGGGAACCGCTGGCGCACCTCGCGGCTCAGCAGGCCGCTCCAGGGCGCCAGGTCCACCTCCAGCAGGGTGTCCTCCGACCGGGGCGCCAGCCCCCCCCCCTGGGCGGCGAGCAGGGACCGGGCCGTGTCCCGGGCGCGACTCAGAGGCGAGGTGTAGGCCGCCGTGATCGGGAGGTCCCCCAGGGCCGCTCCGGTGCGGCGCGCCTGGTCATGGCCGACCTCGGTGAGCGAAGAGAGATCGTCCCGCCCCTGGATGCGGTGCTCGGTGTTGAAGCTGCTCAGCCCGTGGCGGACCAGCAGCAGGCGAAGGGGCACGGGCGGTGGACCGGGAGCGCCGCCATCGTATTGGAGGGGTCCGGGTTGGGCCTGGGGGGAGAATCGGGCCATCGCCGGGGGCACAGGTGTCAGCTGGAGGACGACAACGCCTGGAGGGCTGGAAGGGGGGTCTGGCCCTGGTCAGCCTGGGCCTGTGCCTGTTGCTGTGGCTCAACGGGCTGGTGGCGAGCCTGGAGCGGCCCTCCGTCGGCGGCGACCTCTCCAGGCGTCAGCTGGAGCTGGCCGTTCTGGCGGAACCTGGCCTGCCGGCCGGCCTCCGACCGGTGCTGGTGGGAACGGATCCAGAGGCGAGCCTGCTGGAGGAACTCAACCGCCAGGCCCGGGACAGGGAACCGATCGACCCCGCCGCCGGACCGGAGGGGACGTCCGAGCGCACCCGCTCCATCCTGCTCAGGGCCGTGCTGCACCTGCAGAGCGGGAACCGGGCGGAGGCCGTCCCCCTGCTCGAACGGCTCGAGCGGGAGGGTGACCCCAGGCAACGGGCCCTGAGCGCCCGGCTGCTCGATCCCCCGCCCGCGCCGGACCCGGTGAGCGCACCGATCCTGCCCCCCCCCAGCGACCCCCTGGTGCGGCGGCTGAGCTGCCAGGCACTGCAGGGCGGCGCCGATCGCTCCGGGCTCTGCGCCCTGCCGGAGGCGGAACGGCGGGCGGCGGCGCAACTGCTGGGGGTGCACCTGCTGCCCGCCCTGGCTCTGCTGGCCGGGATGGTGCTGCTGGTGCGGGAGATCTGGCAGCGCTGGCGTGGCAAGCAGCCTCCCCTGCCGGCCCTGGTGGGGCCGGACCTCACCCTGGTGGATGTGGTCCTGCTGATCGCCGGCGGCTTCGTGCTGATGGGCGAGTTGTTGATCCCCCTGCTGATCAGCCCCCTGCTGAACGGTCTGTTCACGGTCCTGGATCCCGACCCCTCACTGGTCGACGGACTGAGGGTGATGGGGCTCTACCTGGCGCTGATGGCGGCGCCCCTGACGATCCTGGTCCTGATGCTGCGGGGGCGGCCGGGGCCGCCCCCGGCCGGCGGCTGGCTCCAGTACCGCTGGCGCCCCCCGCTGCCGGCCCTGCGGCAGGCCCTGAAGACCCTGCTGATCGTGCTGCCGCTGGTGAGCCTGGTGAGCTGGTTGCAGCAGCTGGTCTGGGGGGATCCTGGCGGCAGTAACCCCCTGCTGGAGCTGGTGCTGCGCAGTGGAGCCAGCCTGGCGCTCGCCTGCTTCGCCTTCACCGCGGTGGTGCTGGCGCCGTTCTTCGAGGAGACGATCTTCCGGGGAGTCCTGCTGCCGGTGCTGGCCCGCCAGTTCGGGGCGGTGGGGGGAGTGGTGCTCAGCAGCGCCGTGTTCGGGATCGCCCATCTCAGCCTGGGCGAACTGCCGCCGCTGTTCATGCTCGGGCTGGGTCTGGGCTGGCTCAGACTGAGCAGCGGCAGGCTCAGCGCCTCGATCTGGCTGCACGCCTTCTGGAACGGCCTCACCTTCGTCAATCTCCTCTTGCTGGCCGCCTGACGCACGCCTTGCTGGCCCTGCCGTCCCATGGTTCACTTGCGAAGTGATCCGAGGATCCGTTGGTCGCCCTTCCATCGCCGCAGCCAGCGAGCCATCGCCGGCCGCTCGACCTGATCGAGGGGTCCCTCTCCAGCCGGCGGGTCGCCCGCCAGGCCCCCTGGCTCGCCGCCCTGCACAAGGCCACCGACGGTCTGCTGCTGGCCCTCGGGGGCTCCATGCTCGGTCTGACCGTGCTCACCCTCCACTGGCAGGGGCAGTGGACCCAGAGCTATGAGCGTCTGGAGCGCTCCCAGGTGCTGGGTCACCGGCTGCAGGAATCCACCGCCCAGCTGGAGCAGCACCACCTCCAGGTGGCCCGCCGCCCCGGCCAGCTGATCCCCACCAGCATTCACCGCCTGATCCACGTACCGGCCCCTTCCCCCAGTGGGCCGATCGCGCCGATGACCCGGCAGCTGCTCCGCCAGGTGGATTCGGGGCTGGTCAGTCTGCCGGTCCGCTCCATTCGCCCCGGATACTGACCGTGGTGCGTCGCTCCCCAGCGGGTCCGTCGCCTCTGCCGCTGCGGCCCCGGACCGCCGGGGTGGAACCCTCGCCGCGAGCCTCCCAACGGCGGGTCATCGCGCTCAAGCCGGTGCCGGCCATCCGGCTGTTCAGCGTCTATCTCCTGCTTGCCATCGCGCTGTTCGCCCTGGCGGGGCGGCTGGCCTGGCTGCAGGTCAAGGAGGGCGACCGCCTGCAGGCCAGGGCGCGGGCCATCCAGACCCAGAAGGTCGCCCCGATCGGCAAGCGGCGTCCGATCGTGGATCGCCAGGGGCGCCTGGTGGCGCTCGATGAGGAACGCTTCACCCTCTGGGCCCATCCCCGCTACTTCAACTTTCCCGGCGATCCCCCGACCCTCACCCGCAGCGCCACCGACGTCGCCAAGAAGCTCTCCGGGGTCCTCTCGGTCCCGCCGGCCGATCTGCTGCACAGCATGGGGAACCGGCGCAGCGGCGTGAAACTCGCCACCGATCTCAATCCGGCCACCGCCGCGCTGATCCGGGAGTTGGGCATCAGCGGCCTGGATCTGGAGCCCTACCCCCAGCGGATCTACCCCCAGGGCCAGCTGTTCGCCAACGTGGTCGGGTTCCTCAACCTGGAGCGGGTCGCCCAGGCCGGCCTGGAGCAGAGCCGGGACAGGGACCTGAAACGCCAGGAGAGCGTCCGCGCCCTGCGGCGCGGTGCCGATGGCACCCCCCTGCCCGACGGTCTCCAGCCCGGGGTGCTCTATACCGATGACCTGCGGCTGCAGCTCACCCTCGACGCCCGGCTGCAGCAGGTGGCCCAGCAGGCCCTGGTCAAGCAGATGAAACAGTGGCGCGCCAAGCGGGGCACCGCCATGGTGATGGATGTCCGCAATGGCGAGCTGCTGGCCCTCGCCTCGGCTCCGAGCTACGACCCCAACGAATTCTGGCGGTTCTCGCCGGGCCTGTTCCGGGAATGGTCGGTGCAGGATCTCTACGAGCCCGGCTCCACCTTCAAGCCGATCAATCTGGCGATCGCCCTGCAGGAGAAGGCCATCGACGCCACCAGCACGGTGGACGACATCGGCCAGCTGACCATCGGCGGCTGGCCGATCTTCAATCACGACCGCCGCGCCAATGGCCGGCTGGACATGGCCACCGTGCTGCAGGTCTCAAGCAACGTCGGCATGGTGCAGGCGATGCGACGGGTCAAACCCGCCAGTTACTGGGAGTGGCTGCGCAAGATCGGCATCGACACCGTGCCCGACACCGATCTGCCGGGAGCGGTGGCCGGGGAGCTCAAGACCCGCACGGATTTCACCACCCAGCCGATCGAACCGGCCACCGCCGCCTTCGGCCAGGGCCTCTCGCTCACCCCGCTCAAGCTGCTGCAACTCCACGCCATGCTGGCCAACGGCGGGCGCCTGGTGAGCCCGCACATCACCCGGGGGATGCGCTCAGGCGATTCCCTCTCCCCGACGCCGGACCAGGTGGAGGGGCTCAAGGTGATGGATCCGGCCGTGACCGGGCAGCTGCTGGCCTGGCTGGAAACCGTGGTGGATGAGGGCAGCGGCAAGGGGGTGAAGATTCCGGGCTACCGGATCGGCGGCAAGACGGGAACGGCCCAGAAGGCCCGCAACGGCATCTACATCCCGGGGGCCCGCATCTGCAGCTTCGTGGCCCATCTGCCGATCGACGACCCCCGTTTCGTGGTGCTGGTGGTGGTGGACGAACCCCAGGGCGGCAACGCCTATGGGTCCACGGTGGCGGTTCCCGTGTCCAGGGAGATCATCGAAGCCCTGCTCGTGCTCGAAAAGGTTCCTCCCAGCACAGCGGTCGCCGCGACGGTCCGGGGTTGAGCACGGGCGGAAGGACCACCCGCCGGAGGCTGGTTAGCCTGAATCGCAAATGCCCGCGCACCGGTCCATGGCCAACCTGCTGGATCAACTCGCCGCCATGACGGTGGTGGTGGCCGACACCGGCGAGCTGGAGGCGATCAAGCAGTTCACACCGCGGGACGCCACCACCAATCCCTCCCTGATCCTGGCGGCGGCCCAGATCCCCACCTACCAGCGGCTGATCGACGAATCGCTGCGGGCCTCCCGCAGCGTGATCGGAACGGCGGCGCCGGCCGAGGCGGTGGTCCTTGAGGCCCTCGATGAGATCTGCGTCACCTTCGGCAAGGAAATCCTGGGGATCGTGCCCGGGCGGGTGTCCACCGAAGTGGATGCCAGGCTCAGCTACGACACCACCGCCACAATCGCCAAGGCCCGCAAGCTGATCGGTCTCTACGAAGAGGCGGGCATCGGCCGGGATCGGGTGCTGATCAAGATCGCCTCCACCTGGGAGGGCATCAAGGCGGCCGAGCAGCTCGAGCGCGAAGGCATTCACTGCAACCTCACCCTGCTGTTCAGCTTCACCCAGGCCGTGGCCTGCGCCGAGGCGGGTGTCACCCTGATCTCCCCGTTCGTGGGGCGCATCCTCGACTGGTACAAGCAGGACACCGGCCGCGACCACTACCCCGGTCCGGAGGATCCGGGCGTGATCTCCGTGACCCAGATCTTCAACTACTACAAGACCCACGGCTACGCCACCGAGGTGATGGGAGCCAGCTTCCGCAACCTCGAGGAGATCATCGAGCTGGCCGGCTGCGACCTGCTCACCATCTCGCCCAAGCTGCTCGATCAGCTGCGCAGCACCGATGCCGAGCTCGCCCGCCGGCTCGATCCCGTCGCCCCGGGGGCCAGCGAAGCCCGCTTCAGCCTGGATCGCACCGGCTTCGACGCCCGCATGGCCGACGACCGGATGGCCAGCGAGAAGCTCGATGAGGGGATCCGCGGCTTCAGCAAGGCGATCGAGACCCTGGAGGCCCAGCTGGCCCACCGGCTCGCCGAACTGGAGGGGGAGGCGGCCTTCGCCCACGCCGCCCAGGAGATCTTCCTGCTCAACGACATGGATGGCGACGGCTGCATCACCCGCGAGGAGTGGCTCGGCAGCGATGCCGTCTTCGACGCCCTCGACACCGACCATGACGGCCGCCTGGTCCCTGAGGACGTGCGGGGTGGCCTCGGGGCCCCCCTGGCCCTGGTGGCGGCCTGAGCCTGGGCGAAACCGGATCGGGGAACCGGATCGGTCCTTAACGTTCTGGCCCCACAATGACGGGGTCCTCACTGCTTGTGCGACGGTGAATGCCCTCGAAACGATGCGTGCCCTGGGCAACAAGGGAGAAGTGCGGGAGTTCCAGACCGGGGAGAGGATCTTCTCGGCCGGTGAATCGGGCGACTGCATGTTCGGCCTGCTGGAGGGCACCGTTCAGCTCAGCTGGAACGGTGATGAGGCCCACGAGGAGATCCAGGCCGGTGACGTGTTCGGCGCCGGGGCCCTGGTCACCCCCGACCACCGCCGCTACGGGAACGCCACCGCCCTGACCCCCTGCAGCATCCTGGTGATGAACCGGGAGAAGTTTCTCTTCGCCGTGCAGGAGTCCCCCATGTTCGCCATCGAGCTCCTGGGCTCGATCGACGAACGGCTGCGCCAGCTGAAAGGCTGCCTGCGCCACTGAGCCCAGACCCCCGGGTCTCAGCCGCCGAACATCAGCCGCCGGATCACCCGCTGGGCGATGTCGCCGTAGCCCATCTCCCCCGAGAGGATCTGGGCGATCCGCTGGGGGGCGGTGGGGCGCTTGACCCCCAGCTGATAGCCGATCCTCGGGAAACGGTAGAACACCTGGGCGATGCGCCCCCCCCAGGCCATGGCGTGGCCCCACTCCTGTTGCATGGTCTCGGTGTAGCCCGGCAGCGCCGCCGCCTCCCCCCCCAGCCAGTGGTCGAGGGCCTCGGCCGCCCGGGTTCCGCTCAGCAGAGCGGGTCGCAACCCCTCCGCCAGGAAGGGATCGGCCAGGGAGGCCGCATCACCCACCAGCAGGGCGCCGGAGTCGGCATGGAGCCGGTGATGGCCATCCCAGACCCGCAGGGGCCACTCGGTCCTCACTCCGGCGTCCGGTGGCAGGCCCAGGCTGGGCAGCAGGCGAGCCAGCACCGCATCGGTGTTGGTGGCGTCGCGGCCGATGAAGGTACCCACACCGATGCTGAGGCCGCCCCGGCGGGGAAAGGCCCAGCTGAACCCATGGCGAACCAGACCGAATTCGAAGCGGGCCGTGTCCGGATCCAGCACCGTTCCCTCCACCTCCACCGCCAGGGCCGAGGCATAGCGGGGCCGGGGGGCGCCCAGTCCGAGGGGGGCGGCGAGACGGGAGCGGGCTCCGTCGGCGATCACCACCCCGCGGGCGGTCCATACGGCGCCGCAAGAGCTCTCCAGGCGCCAGTGGTCACCCTCCCGGGCGATCGACTCCACCCGGGCCCCCTCGATCAGATCCGCGCCGGCCGCGACGGCCTGCTCGGCCAGAAAGCGGTCCAGAACGGCGCGACGCACGATCCAGAACGGCGCCTCCCCCGGGAGTTCGGCCAGCACCGGATCCTCCAGGCACCAGGTGAAGCGCACCCGGGTGATGACCTGATCCACCGCGGGAGCGAGATCGAAGGGAAACCAGCGCTGCACGGAGGCCGCCATGCCCCCGCCGCAGGGTTTGGGGCGGGGCATCCGGACGGCCTCCAGCAGCCGCACCCGCCGGCCCCGGGCCGCCAGGTGGTAAGCCGCCGCCGCACCCGCCGCCCCGGCGCCGACGACAACCACGTCGACATCGGCGCCGGAGCCGTTCACACCTTGAGGATGTCGGATTCCTTCTCGGCCAGATGCTTCTCGAGCTGGGCGACGAACCGGTCGGTGAGCTTCTGGATCCTGTCCTGCTCGTCGCGGCTCTGGTCCTCCGAGAGCTCTCCCTCCTTCTCCTGCTTCTTGATCCGGTCGATCGCGTCCCGGCGGAGGTTGCGCAGGGCCACCTTGCCCTCCTCGGCATAGCGGGCGGCGAGCTTGCAGAACTCCTTGCGCCGATCCTCGGTGAGCGGTGGGATGTTGATCCGGATCACCTTGCCGTCGTTGTTGGGGGTGAGGCCCAGGTCACTCATGGCGATCGCCTTCTCGATCAGCGCCATGGCACCGGTGTCGAAGGGCTGGATCTGGATCGTCTGGGAGTCGGGGGTGGAGAGGGAGGCCAGGGAGCGCAGCGGCGTTTCGGCCCCGTAGTACTCGATCGAGAGCTTGTCGAGCAGGGAGGGGTTGGCCCTGCCGGTGCGGATCGTGTTGAAGGTGCGCTGGGTCGCGTCCAGCGACTTGCGCATGCTGGCTTCGAGGTCCATGGGGAGAAGGGGAGACTCCGGGGTCAGCCGGCGGGGGTGATGCGGGTGCCGATCGGATCACCGGCCACGGCCCGGCCGATGTTGCCGGGGCCGAACAGGTCGAAGACCACGATCGGAATGGCGTTGTCCTTGCACAGGGCGATGGCCGTGCTGTCCATCACCGCCAGTTCGCCGCTGAGAACATCCTGGAAGGTGAGGTGCTCATAGCGGACGGCCTCGACGTGGCGAGCCGGATCCTTGTCATAGACGCCATCCACCTTGGTGGCCTTGAGAACCACCTCGGCATTGATCTCGGCGGCCCGCAGGGCGGCGGTGGTGTCAGTGGTGAAGAAGGGATTGCCGCAGCCGGCCCCGAACACCACGACGCGGCCCTTCTCCAGGTGGCGGATGGCCCGCCGGCGGATGTAGGGCTCGGCGATCTCCTGCATCCCGATCGCGGTCTGCACCCGGGTGGGCACACCGACGCGCTCGAGGGCGTCCTGCAGGGAGATGGCATTCATCACCGTGGCCAGCATGCCGACGTAATCGGCCGTGGCCCGGTCCATCCCGGCGGAGGAGCCCTTCAGGCCCCGGAAGATGTTGCCGCCCCCCACCACGATCGCCAGCTCGGTGCCGGCGGCCACCACGGCGGCCACGTCGTCGGCGATCGCCTTGACGATGGCGGGGTCGATGCCGTAGCCCTGATCCCCCATCAGCGCCTCGCCGCTGAGTTTGAGCAGGACACGCCGGTAGGCCATCGGATTCGGGACGCGGCGAACTCGGTCGGCGGCAGAGTAGCAAGCACCCCTGCGGGGGTCCGGGCCTCAGAATTCGATGCCGGCCTGGGCCTTCACCCCCTGCTCCCGGAAGGGATGGCGCACCAGACGCATCTCCGTGACCAGGTCGGCCCGCTCCAGCAGGGCGGGCGGGGCGCCCCGTCCGGTCAGGGCCACGTGGGTGAGCGGCGGGCGCAGGGAGAGCCCTTCCAGCACCTGCTCCACCTCCAGATAGCCCAGCTTGAGGGCCACATTGACCTCATCGAGCACCACCAGCCGGCGCTCCCCGTCGGCCAGGTAGGTCAGCGAGCGCTGCCAGGCCGCCTGCACCAGCTCCCGGTCACGGTCCCGGTCCTGGGTCTCCCAGGTGAACCCTTCCCCCAGGGCATGCCACACCAGCGCCTCACCGAAGAGCTCCAGCGCCCTGGCCTCCCCCGGCTGCCAGCCCCCCTTGATGAACTGCACCACCGCCACCGACTCGCCGTGGCCCAGGGTGCGCAGGGCCAGACCCAGGGCCGCGGTGGTCTTGCCCTTGCCGTCGCCGGTGAAGACCAGCACCAGACCCTTCTCCAGGGTCCGCTCCCCCACCCGCTGACGCTGCACCTCCTGGCGGCGGCGCATGCGGCGCCGGTAGCCATCGGGATCGCTCTCGGGGGCCAGAGCGCCACCGGGACCGAGCTCCTCCGCCTGGAGATCCAGGCGCTCGGTGGTGGCGGCGGGGCTGATGGGGTCCGTCTCGGGCATGGAGCGGCGGCAGGGAGACGCCAGCACTCTGGCGCCGCGCTCACGGATCCCGTCGACGGGCCAGGGCCGCATCCACCGCCTGCTGCTGGTCGCGCCGGGTGATCCAGTGGTGGTAGGTGCGGGTGTGGATCGCCACCGAATGGCCCATCATCCGGGCCGCCACCGTGTCAGGCAGGCCGATATGGATCGTGCGCACGGCCCAGGCGTGGCGGAGGTCGTAGGGGGTCAGGGGCAGGCCGTAGCGCCGGAACTGCTCCGCCACCCGCCGTCCCACCTGCTGCAGCGTGGTGCGGCGCAGATCGGTGCAGACCGGCGGCAGAACCTCGCCGGAGGCAAGGCGGGGGAGCTCGAAGCGATCGACCCAGTCGGGCTGGAACGGCCAGACCTGATGCTCGCCCGTTTTGGTGGTGGGGAGCACCCGCAGCACCCGGTCTCCTCCCGGAGCCAGCGACGCGAGGTCGCAGAAGAAGACTTCATGGTTGCGCAGGCCGTAGGCGGCCATCAGGCCGTAGGCCAGCCGCCAGCCCGGGTTGGGGATGCGCTGCACCAGGGCCAGTACCTGCGCGTCGCTGGGCAGCTGGCGGAAACGGCTCTGATGCAGCCCGTAGCCCCCGGCCCGTTCGCTCCAGTCGGAGGGCAGCGGAAGGTCCAGCTCGCGGGCCAGGGCCGCCAGAACGAGGCCGCACTGCTGACGACTGCGGCTGGCCGGAGCGTGGCTCTCCAGCACCTGCTCGAGCAGGGCCGTCTCCAGGCACCGGCCGCCAGAGACGGCCGCCTGCACCTTGCGCAGATAGGGCCGGTAGGCCGCCTGCCAGGTGGTGCGGCTGCCGGCGGGATTGCGGTGGCGGCGGGGGTCGGCGAAGAAGGCGTGTTCGAAGCGCTCGAGCCCGGGCGCCGGGGCTCCCGGCCCGGGGCTGGGCGGGGCGGGGGTGCTCGGGGGCACGGCTCCGGAGGGCACAGCTCCGGCCCCTGCCGCCCGCCCACCCCAGTCGCTCCAGTCGAAGCGCTGCTGCTGGAGGCTCCTGAGCAGTCGTTTGAGCTCCTGCCGGGCCTGGCTCAGTCCGGTGTTATCGGCGGGCAGGCCCAGGCTGATGCGCTGCACCCGGTGACCGCGTCCGTGGCGACACGGCAGCGGCCCCCGCAGCCCCAGGCGGCCCCCCCGCCGCTCCAGCCGGAGCGCCACCCCAGCGGCGGCCAACCGGGCATTGTGGCCGCGCAACTGGGCATCGATCGATTCCACCGCAGCGAATCGCCTCGCAGGCCTGACCTTATCGATGGCGGAGGCCCGCGGCCAGGGGTCCGGCAGCAGCGTTACGCTCAGGGCCCAATCGAAGCAACGGATCAGGCATGGCCAGGGTCGGCGTCCTGCTGCTGAACCTCGGCGGACCCGAGCGGATCGAGGACGTCGGTCCTTTCCTCTACAACCTCTTCGCCGATCCGGAGATCATCCGCCTGCCGGTGCCGGCCCTGCAGAAACCGTTGGCCTGGCTGATCAGCACCCTGCGCAGCAGCAAATCCAAGCAGGCCTACCGCTCGATCGGCGGGGGCTCCCCCCTGCGCCGGATCACCGAGCAGCAGGCCCGGGAGCTGCAGAGCGAACTGCGCCAGCGCGATGTGCAGGCCACCACCTACGTGGCGATGCGCTACTGGCACCCGTTCACCGAATCGGCCGTGGCCGACATCAAGGCCGACGCCGTCGATGAGGTGGTGGTGCTGCCGCTCTACCCCCACTTCTCGATCAGCACCAGCGGCTCCAGTTTTCGCGAACTGCAGCGTCTCCGTCAGGCGGATTCGGCCTTCAGCCGGCTGCCGATCCGCTGCATCCGCAGCTGGTACGACCACCCCGGCTACATCCAGGCGATGGCGGAGCTGATCGCCGCCGACGTCAACGCCTGTGACGTTCCCGGCAACGCCCATGTCTTCTTCAGTGCCCACGGCGTGCCCAAGAGCTACGTGGAGGAAGCGGGAGATCCTTACCAGAAGGAGATCCAGGCCTGCGCCGAACTGGTGATGCAGCAGTTGGAGCGGCAGCTGGGCCATGCCAATCCCTACACCCTGGCCTACCAGAGCCGGGTCGGTCCGGTGGAGTGGCTCAAGCCCTACACCGACGAGGCCTTGGTGCGCCTGGGCGAAGACGGGGTCAAGGAGTTGGTGGTGGTGCCGATCAGCTTCGTGAGCGAGCACATCGAAACCCTCGAAGAGATCGACATTGAGTATCGGGAGATCGCCACGGAGGCGGGAATCACCAATTTCCGCCGGGTGCCCGCCCTCGACACCTACCCCACCTTCATCCGGGGACTCGCCGATCTGGTCCAGCTCGCCCAGGCCGGCCCGGAGGTGAACCTCGACCAGGCCGCCACCCTGCCCACCAAGGTCAAGCTCTACCCCCAGGACAAGTGGGCCTGGGGATGGAACAACAGCTCGGAGGTGTGGAACGGCCGGCTGGCCATGCTGGGCTTCTCCGCCTTCCTGCTGGAGCTGATCAGCGGTCGCGGCCCCCTCCATGCGATGGGCCTGCTCTAGAACCCGGGCGCCCGGACAACGGCTGCGCAACAGAGGGCCCGTCCACCGAAGCGACCCCCTACTCTGTGATTCTTCCGTCACCTGAGTGACCAGCCGCCGTGACGACCGCCACCGGGAGCAGTGTCAGCGTGAGCACCGCCACAGCCGCCACGCCCCCCGGCACCACCACGACCCTGCCCTCCGGCTCCCCGCTCCAGGAGGGGCTTCAGGGCCTGATCAGCGGCGCCGATGCCCTGATGGACGCCCTCCATCGCCATGGGGTCACCCACATCTTCGGCTACCCGGGCGGCGCCATCCTCCCGATTTACGACGCGCTCCACAAGGCCGAGACCCGCGGCTGGCTGCGCCACATCCTGGTGCGGCACGAACAGGGCGGCACCCACGCGGCCGATGCCTATGCCCGGGCCACCGGCCGGGTGGGGGTGTGCTTCGGCACCTCCGGACCGGGCGCCACCAATCTGGTCACCGGCATCGCCACCGCCCAGATGGATTCGGTGCCGATGGTGGTCATCACCGGCCAGGTGCCCCGCGCCTCGATCGGCACGGACGCGTTTCAGGAAACCGACATCTTCGGCATCACCCTGCCGATCGTGAAGCATTCCTGGGTGGTGCGGGATCCCGCCGACATCGGGCGGATCGTGGCCGAGGCCTTCCTGATCGCCGCCACGGGCCGACCCGGCCCCGTGCTGATCGATGTGCCCAAGGACGTGGGGCTCGAAGAGTTCGACTACCTCCCCGTCGAGCCGGGAAGCGCCGTGCCGGCGGGCTTTCAGCTGCCCACCCCGCCCCGACACGAAGCGATCGAACGGGCCCTTGAGCTGATCCGGCAGGCCCGCCGACCCCTCCTCTACGTGGGGGGAGGGGCGGTGGGCTCCAGCGCCCACGGGGCCGTCCTCAGCCTGGCGGAACGGTTCCAGCTCCCGGTCACCACCACCCTGATGGGCAAGGGCGCCTTTGACGAGCGCCACTCCCTGGCGGTGGGCATGCTCGGCATGCATGGCACCGCCTACGCCAACTTCGCCGTCACGGAGTGCGATCTGCTGATCGCCGTCGGCGCCCGCTTCGATGATCGGGTCACTGGCCGGCTCGACAGCTTCGCCCCCCGGGCCCAGGTCATCCACATCGACATCGATGCGGCCGAGGTGGGCAAGAACCGCGTGCCCGACGTGCCGATCGTCTCCGATGTGCGCCTGGCCCTCGAGGCCCTGCTGGCCGCCTCCGCCGGGGAGACGGCCAGCGGCCGTACCGAGGCCTGGCTCGATCGCATCGCCACCTGGAAACAGCACTATCCCCTGGTGGTGCCCTGCCCCGATGGCGACATCGCCCCCCAGGAGGTGCTGGTGGCCCTGCGGGACCTGGTCCCCGACGCCTTCGTCACCACCGACGTGGGGCAGCACCAGATGTGGGCCGCCCAGTTCCTGAACAACCCGCCGCGGCACTGGATCAGCAGCAGCGGCCTGGGCACGATGGGATTCGGCCTGCCCGCCGCCCTCGGGGTGCAGGTGGCCTTCCCGGACGACCAGGTGGTCTGCGTGGCCGGCGACGCCAGCATCCTGATGAACATCCAGGAGCTGGGCACCCTTTCGCAATACGACCTGCCCGTGAAGGTGGTGATCATCAACAACGGCTGGCAGGGCATGGTGCGCCAGTGGCAGGAAAGCTTCTACGGCGAGCGCTATTCGGCCTCCGAGATGATGGGCGGCATGCCTGATTTTCCCCGCCTGGCTGAAGCGTTCGGGGTTCGTGGGGTGGGCATCACCGAACGGGCGACCCTGCGGGAGCAGCTGGCGGAGGCCCTGGCCCATCCCGGCCCCGCCCTGATCGACGTGCGGGTCCGCCGCGGCGAGAACTGCTATCCGATGGTGCCGCCCGGCGCCAGTAATGCCCAGATGGTGGGGCTGCCCAGCCATCCGGAGCTGGCCATCGCCACCACCCGCCAGTGCGCCAGCTGCGGTTGCAGCACCGAAAGTGCCCACCTGTTCTGCCCCAGTTGCGGCGCCAAGCTCTGAAGATCCTGCGGCTGGGCCCGGTCCTGGCGATCCTGCTGTCGGTCCTGCTGGGCTCCTGGCCCGCCCGGGTGGCAGCGGCCGAGGTGATGCAGGTCCGCAGCGGCGTCCTCCTGCAGGTGGGAGATGGAAACCGGAGCTATGCGGTGCAGCTGGGGTGCGTCAGTGTCGAGCCCGCCCATGGGGTGGAAGCGGCCGACTGGCTGCGGGAGCAGCTGCCGCGCCGCACGCGGGTGAACCTGCGCCCCCTGGGAAGCGCCGATGGGGTGCTGCTCTCCCAGGTGCGCCTGCTCTCCACCGGAGAGGACCTGGGGACCGGTCTGCTGCAGGCCGGGCTGGCCCGGCCCCTGCCGGAGGGGATCGCCCCGGCCGGCTGTCCGCCCCAACCATGAGCATCAACCGCACCGCCAGGGGCATCGTGCTGGTTCCCAGCCTGCTGCTGGGGGGAGCCTTTCTCTCGGCAGGTCTGTGGTTGGAGGGCGAGGCGGCGGCAAACCGCCCGATCGCCCTGGCCCTCGGAGGCGTGCTGCTGGCCACCGGCCTGCTGACCCAGCTGCTGCCGGAGGCCGCTCCCGAGAGCGCCCCGGAGATCGGTCCCGGTGGCACGGCGGAGGCCGGGCCGGCCCAGGGTGGCGAAGAGGCCGCCGGAGAGCAGCCCTAGCAGCCCCAGGTCATTGCTCGTTCGGCCACGCCGGTGCTTCAGGGCCTGGGGCCGCCCGTGCCCGGACCGGTCGACCGGGCCCCGGATCGGGTCTCCTCCTCCACCAGGCGGAAATACTCCGGAGTGGGATAGAAGGTGAAGGTGTCCTTGGGTTCCTTGAGGATCTGATCCATCACCGCCGAGAAATCGGCGGCCTGCACCTGGAGTTTGCTGCGATCCGGCACGGTCTTCAGGGCGTTCTCCAGCGAGGCGTAATCAAAGAAGAACACGCCACGCTCCCCCACCTGGGTCTTGATGGTCAGCAGCGGTTTGGTGAAGAACACCGGCAGGCTCAACCCCTCACGGATCGTCTGGTCGTCGAGGCCCTGCTGGCGCAGCAGGGTTTTGGCCTGATCCATCTCCCGGGTGCCGGAGATCACCGGGGAGAGCAGCTTGCGGTCCGTCAGCTTGGTGTTGAGCTCCGTCACCCGCTCCAGCGCCACGTTCAGGGGCAGGGGCAGCACACCGGCCTTCACAGTGGGATTGGCCTTCTGGAAGGCGGCGAGCTCCTGCTCGGCCTTGACCCGCTCCAGGTATAGGGGCAGCACCAGGGCCTGATCGCGCTCCAGGGGAAGGGGCACACCCTGGGAATCGGCGAGGATGAAAACCGGAATCACCGCGAGTTTCTTCAGGGCCTCGGCCTCGGGAATGGCCAGGGCCGGAGCCGCCAGCACCAGGGAGGCCAGCGCCAGCGTGCAGACCCCGAGCGCCCTGGCCAGCCGAAGGAAGGGTCGGCCAGGCCCCGAAGGGAGCGGGCGGTGACCCGAGCTGGTCTGCATGCAAGCCTCGTCGTGGGATTCGACTGTAGGAACGTCCCCTCCTCCTAAGGTCTCCGGGCTGGACGGTACGGGGCATGACCACTAGTCCGCTCTGGATGCTGGGCGTCGGTGTGGGCGCTGCCCTGCTCGGGGTCCAGGGCCTGGCCGCCAGTGCGCCCTTCTCCAGCCAGGTTCTGATGCTGCTGCCGCCCGAGGGCATCCTCGCGGGGGTGGGAGACGGGTTGCGGCGGGGCTACGCCCTGGCCATGGAGGACGCCAGGGCCTGCGGTGTGCAGCCCCCCTCCCTGCGTCTGGCCTGGCTTCCGGCCGACCAGGATCCCTTGCCGGTGCTGGAGAATTCGGTGTTGCCCGAGCTCCTGATCGGCCCGCCCGCGGTGCCGCTCGCCCCGTTCGGCCAGCTGGCCGAGAGCAGCGGCCTTCAGGTTCTGCTCCCCCTGCAGCGGGGCAACTCGGTGCGACGGCTCCCCAGCCAGCTGGGGGCGGATCGGCTCTGGCCCCTGCTGCCCCCCCGGAGCCAGGAGGCCGATCGGCTGGCCCGCGGTCTGATCGAACAGGGGCGCACCAAGGTGATGGTCATCCATGACGGCGGCAGCGAGGACGCCGCCCTGGCCGATCGGTTCGTGGAGACGATCGGTGGGGAGGGGGGCTGGGTGGTGGGTCCCACCAACGACCCCGAGGCGATCCTCGATCCCGATGCGGCGGCCCTGGAGCAGCTCCGGGACGACGTGAACTGGTACTCCCCAGCGGCCCTGGTGGTGATGACCACGCCCCGGAGCCCCCTGGCCGAGGCGGTGAGCCAGCTGGAGCTGCCGACTGACCTGACCCTGGTCTGGCCCTTCCCCGTCCGTGATCCGCTGCCCAACGCCCAGCTCGGCGTGGACCCGCTCAGCCGTGGCCCCGGCTGGTCCCGGTTCGAGCAGGCGTTCGAGCGGGCCTACGGCGCGGCGCCGGGCCTGGTGGAGGCCGCCGGATATGACACCGGCCAGTTGGTGGCAGTGGCCTCCCAGGGAACGGTTCCCCGCCGCTTCTGGGATCTGGACTGGCTGGATCCCAAGGCCAAGACCCTGGAGCTCTGCCCGGCCCTGAAGGCCAGGCGGGCCGGGGAGCGGCTGGCCCTCAAGGGGGCGGCCAGCCGGCTGGATCTCAGCCCCGGAGTCCCCCCCAGCGGAGAATTGCGTCTCACCCCCGTTACGGGGGCGGCCGCCTCCGGTGGGGCTCCCTAGGCTGCAGGGGGCGTTGCGGCGACCCGCATGGGTCCGGATCCGGTCCATCCCGCTGAGCTCGTCCGACCGCTGGACTCGGTCGGGCTGGAAGCCATCGCCGTGGTGGGTGGCAAGAACGCCTCCCTGGGGGAGATGATCCGGGAGCTGGCCGCCAGCGGGGTGCGGGTGCCCGGTGGATTCGCCACCACCGCCGCCGCCTATCGCCTCCTGCTCAGCCGCCAGGCCCTGGAGGGGCCCCTGCGGCAGCTGCTGGAGGGCCTCGACGGCACCGATCTGGGGGCCCTGCAGGCGGCGGGAGAGGCGGCGCGCCAGCTGCTGCGGAACGCCCCCCTGCCCCCGGAGCTGGAGGAGGCCATCCTCACGGCCTACCGGAACCTGGGGGAGCCGGCGGTGGCGGTGCGCTCGAGCGCCACCGCCGAGGACCTCCCCGAGGCCAGCTTCGCCGGACAGCAGGAGACCTATCTCAACGTCCGGGGGGAGGCGGCGCTGCTCGAGGCCTGCCGCAACTGTTATGCGTCCCTGTTCACTGACCGGGCCATCTCCTACCGCCAGCGGCACGGCTACGACCAGCTGGAGGTGGCGCTCTCGATCGGGGTGCAGCGCATGGTCCGCGCCGACACCGGCGCCTCGGGGGTGATCTTCACCCTCGACACCGAGAGCGGGTTCCGCGACGCCGTGCTGATCACCGCCGCCTACGGCCTGGGGGAGAACGTGGTCCAGGGCGTGGTGAATCCGGACGAGCTGCTGGTCTTCAAGCCCACCCTGCTGCAGGGATTCCAGCCGATCGTGGGCCGTCGCCTGGGCAGCAAGGCGATCCGCCTGGTCAATGCCGATGGGGGCACCCGCAACGAACCGGTGCCGGAGAAGGAACGGCGGCGCTTCGCCCTCCGCGACGACGAGGCCCTCACCCTGGCCCGCTGGGCCTGCCGGATCGAAGCGCACACGAGCAGCCGGCGGGGCCTCCCCACCCCGATGGACATCGAGTGGGCCCGCGACGGCGACAGCGGCGAGCTGTTCATCCTGCAGGCCAGGCCCGAAACCGTGGAATCCCGCCGCTCGGCCACGGTGCTGCGCCGCTGGCATCTGGACCCCCCTGCCGAGGAGCCGATCCTGCGCGGCCGGGCCGTCGGCGCCTCGGTGTGCAGCGGACGGGCCCGGGTGATCGCCTCAGCCGCCGAGATCGACCGCTTCGAGAACGGGGATCTGCTCGTGACCGAACGCACCGATCCCGACTGGGAGCCGATCCTGAAGAAGGCCCGCGGGGTGATCACCGACCAGGGGGGTCGCACCTGCCACGCGGCGATCATCGCCCGCGAGATGGGGCTCACCGCGATCGTGGGCTGCGGGGACGCCACCGGCCGCCTGAGCGACGGGGAACCGATCACCGCCAGCTGCTGCGAAGGCGATGAAGGGCGGGTCTACCGGGGGCTGCTCCCCTTCCACCTGGAGGAGCGGGAGCTGGCCGATCTGCCGGCCACCCGCACCCGGATCCTGATGCATGTGGGCCGGCCGGAGGAAGCCTTCCGGCTGGCCGCCATTCCCTGCGACGGGGTGGGGTTGGCCCGTCTGGAGTTCATCATCGCCAACCAGATCAAGGTCCATCCCCTGGCGTTGCTGCACCCGGAGCGGGTCGTTGACCCAGCCGAGCGGGAAGCGATCGCCGCGCTCACCGCCGCCTACCCCCACCCGGCCGAGTACTACGTGGATCTGCTGGCCCAGGGCATGGGGCGGATCGCCGCCGCCTTCTACCCCCGGCCGGTGACCCTGCGCTTCTCCGACTTCAAGAGCAACGAATACGCCCGGCTGCTGGGGGGGGGGAACTTCGAGCCCAGGGAGGAGAACCCGATGCTGGGCTGGCGTGGCGCCTCCCGCTACACCTCGGCGGAGTTCCGCGGCGCCTTCGCCCTGGAATGCCGGGCCCTGCGCCGGGTGCGGGAGACGATGGGGCTCACCAACGTGATCCCGATGGTGCCCTTCTGCCGCACCCCGGAGGAGGGCGACCGGGTGCTGGCCGAAATGGCCCGCCAGGGGCTGGTGCGGGGGGCGAACGGCCTGCGGGTCGACGTCATGTGCGAGCTGCCCAGCAACGTGATCGGCCTGGAGGCCTTCGCCCAGCGGTTTGACGGCTTCTCGATCGGCAGTAACGATCTGACCCAGCTGACCCTCGGTCTCGATCGCGATTCCGCCCTGGTGGCGGAGCTGTTCGATGAGCGCCATGCCACCGTCAAGGCCATGATCCAGCTGGCGATCCGCACCGCCCACCGCTGCGGCCGCCCGATCGGCCTCTGCGGTCAGGCCCCGAGCGACCATCCCGACTTCGCCCGTTTCCTGGTGAGCGAAGGGATCGACTCGATCTGCCTCAACCCCGATGCCGTGATCGCCACACGCCTGGCCGTCGCGGCGATCGAGGCCGAAACGGATGCGGAGGCCGGCCCCGGTGTTCAGACCGCCGAGCGGCAGGTCAGGGCATAGCAGCCCCCATCCGGCCGGGGCCGCAGCAGCCTCCAGAGCAGCAGAGCCAGGGAACCGGATCGAACGGCGCTCAGCACCGCCAGGCCGATGCAGAGAGGGCAGTGGGCCAGACCCATGGGAAGGGGTGCCGTGGCGGCATCAGCTTCCGCCAGCCTGACAGTCCGGCGCCGCCGCTGGGGGCCGGCTGCTGGAATGAGGCGGAAGCGACACCCCGCTGCGGCGGAGAGGCAGGCACGTGCTGCGGCTGAGCGAACTCAAGCTCCCTCTCGATCACACTCCGGACGACCTGCGCCAGGCCGTGCTGCGGCGCCTCCAGCTCCGGCCCGAGGCCCTGGTCGGCCTGGAGGTGGCCCGCCGCAGCATCGACGCCCGCCGCCGGGACGCGATCGTGTTCTGCTACGGGGTCGATCTGGAGCTGCGCGATGAAGCCGCCGTGCTGCGCCGGTTCCGGCAGGACCCCCACCTGCGGCCCTCTCCGGACACCACTTACCGCTTCGTGGCCCGGGCGCCGAATCCGGCCGCCCTGGCGGTGCGGCCCCGGCCGATCGTGGTCGGGGCCGGACCCTGCGGCTACTTCGCCGCCCTCGTCCTGGCCCAGATGGGGTTCCGGCCGCTGCTGCTCGAGCGCGGCAAGCCGGTGAAGGAGCGCACCGCCGACACCTTCGGTTTCTGGCGCGGCCAGCGACCCTTCGACCCGGAATCGAACGTGCAGTTCGGTGAGGGCGGTGCCGGCACCTTCTCCGACGGCAAGCTCTACAGCCAGGTGCGCGACCCCCGCCACCTGGGCCGCAAGGTGCTGGAGGAGCTGGTGGTCTGCGGGGCCAACCCCGAGATCCTCACCCTGCACCGGCCCCACATCGGCACCTTCAAGCTGGCCACGGTGGTTCGGGGCCTGCGGGCCCGGATCGAAGCCCTGGGGGGCGAGATCCGGTTCCACAGCAAGGTCGAGAGCCTGGAGATCGCGGGCCCGGACCCCGGCGAGCATGGGCCGGACGGGGCTGGGGAGGCGGATCGCGCTCACCGGGAGCGGCGCGTCACCGGCGTGATCCTGGCCGACGGAACCCGGCTCGCCGCCGAGCAGGTGGTGCTGGCGGTGGGCCACAGCGCCCGGGACAGCTTCGCCATGCTGCGCCGCCAGGGGGTGACGATCGAGCCGAAGCCGTTCTCGATCGGCCTGCGGATCGAGCATCCCCAGGTGTTGATCGATCGCGCCCGCTGGGGCGCCCAGGCCGGCCACCCGCGGCTGGGACCCGCCGAGTACAAGCTGGTCCACCACGCCGGCAACGGCCGCACCGTCTACAGCTTCTGCATGTGCCCGGGCGGCCTGGTGGTGGCCGCCGCCTCGGAGGCGGGCCACCTGGTGACCAACGGCATGAGCCAGCATTCCCGCAACGAACGCAACGCCAACAGCGGCATCGTGGTGGGGCTCGATCCGGCCGATCTGGCCCCCTATGGCGACGGCCCCGATGATCCGCTGGCCGGGGTCGCGTTCCAGCGCCACTGGGAGGCGAAGGCCTTCGCCCTCGGTGGCGGCACCTATCTGGCTCCGGTCCAGCGCGTCGGGGCCTTCCTCCAGGGCACCGACAGCTCCAGCGGGCCGGGCGGCCTCCAGCCCTCCTATGCCCCGGGGGTGAGACCGGCCGATCTGAGCGCCTGCCTGCCGGCCTTTGCCACCGAGGCGATCCGCGAGGCCCTCCCCGCCTTCGAGGGCTCGATTCCCGGCTTCGCCCTGGCGGAGGCCCTGCTCACCGGTGTGGAGACCCGCACCTCATCCCCCGTACGCCTGCCCCGCGGCGCCGACCTGCAGAGCATCAACACCCGCGGGCTGTTTCCGGCGGGGGAAGGGGCCGGCTATGCCGGCGGCATCCTCTCGGCCGCCATCGACGGCATCAAGGTGGCCGAAGCCGTGGCCCTGGCGGCGCTGGCGTGAACCGGCTCAGGCCTGAGCCACGATGCCGCTCCACTGGACCGCCTTCACCTGATCGCGGCGCCAGGAGTGAAACAGCAGGGGTTCGGCCACTGTGCAGAGGGGACAGACGCTGATCTGCTCGGCGGCGAGACCCTCGTTCTCCAGCTGCAGTCGGGTGGCGAGCCGGATGTCGAGGCGGTGGCGCCCGGGCAGGGGATCCTCCAGCAGGGCGCCGCGACGGCGGAGCGGATCCAGGGGATCGGCGGCGGCCTCGCCACCCAGGCTGGCCGCCACCTGGAGCGCCACCTGGGCCCCCACTGGATAGGCGGCACCCGCCACGGCCGGGCCGAGCGCCAGGCGCAGATCGGCCCGGCGGCAGCCGGCCCGCTCCATCCGCCGAATCGCCGCCGGCACGATCCGCCCCGCCACCCCACGCCAGCCGGCATGGCAGGCCGCCGCCCGGCCGCTGGCCGGATCGGCGATCAGAACGGGCGTGCAGTCGGCACCGCAGACCCAGAGGGACTGTCCCCCCGCATCGCTGACGAGGCCATCGGCCTCCGGCCAGGGCTCCGCCGCCGCCCCCGCCGCGATCACCCGGGAGCTGTGGACCTGCCGGGTGCGATGGACCGAGACCCCGGCGCTCAGGGTCCCGGCCAGCTGCTCAGGTCCGCGGCCACTCCACTGCCGAGTGAAGAACCCGTGCTCGAAGCCTTCCAGCAGGTCGGCCTGCAGGTGGTACCCCCCGTAGCTCCCGATCCAGGTCCACCCTTCGAGGTGATTGAAGCCCAGATCGGGGCGATCGAAGGGGGGATCGACGGCGTCGGCCATGGGGAGGGGTCGGGGCTCAGGCGTCCGGCAGATCGCGCAGCAGCCAGAAGCCGTCGAAACGCTCCGAGTCTTCATCGGCGCTGATCGCCAGGAACTGGAGCCCCGCACCCAGCTGCCGGGCCGCCGTGAAAGCCTCGGAGACGCCGGCCGCCTCGGCTGGCTCGAGATTCGCCAGCAGCCAGCGATCCTCCAGCCCGGCCTCCAGCACCAGGGCAGCGGCCTCGATCCGCAGGCGGGTGGGTTCAAGGCCAGCCATCCAGCCGGCGATCGCCAGGGCCCGGGGGCCGCCGAACAGACGGAGGCCGGGGACGAGCAGATCCGGAGCCAGCCCGGGCGGGATCGGCACCAGACCCTCAAAGCCGATCTCCCAGTCAGCCGCCTCGGCCAGGGCCGCGATCGGCAGGGAGGCCCAGCTCCAGCGGTCGCCCCGGGCCGCCTCGGGAAGGGGGACCGCCAGCGCCTGCAGGGGCTGGGGGGGCGGCGCCAGCGGACCGGCCAGGTATCCGGCTTCCGCGGGATACACCTCCCGCTCCCGCTCCTGGAGCCACTCGGCCAGGGCGTAGCACCGGCGGCTCGGCACCACCTCCAGGCCGATCGCCTCGGCGGCGCGCTGTACCATCGCGCGCATCGTGGCCCGCCAGCAGCGCAGGCGGCGGGGGGGGGCGAACCCCTGGCTGGCCGCCGCCTCGAGGGCCTCGCCGAGGGCACCCTGGAGCCAGACGGAATTGACGCTCGTGGCCGGGCAGGTGCGGGCCCAGCGGAAGGAGGCGGCGCCGGGTTCGAAGGGTGGGGTGGAGCAGATCAACAGCTCCCAGCGCTTCTTGCCGTCGTCCTCCAGGACGGGGCGGGAGAAGTAGTCGAGCTCCCAGTCGGCCGCCCGTTCGGCGCCACGGCGGGGGGGGGCGGCCTGGCTCATCCGGCCTCCTGCTCCTGCTGGCGCAGGACGACGCGGGCCTTCTCGGCGCGTTCCTCCGCCTGGGCGAACACGGTGTCCCGGGCGATCAGCAGCTCGCCGGCCTCCCGCTCCAGCAGGGCGGTGTTGAGTCCGATGCGTCCGCGGCCCGGGTCGATCCGGGTGACGAGTGCCCGAACCCGATCACCCGGGGCGAACAGCTCGCGCAGATCCCGCAGCGGGCCGCCGGTGACGCTGGAGTGGTGCAGCAGGCCGCTGACACCGCCCAGATCGATGAAATAGCCATAGGGCTTGACCGCCGCCACCTGGCCGTCCACGAGCTGCCCCACCTCCAGCCGGGAGAAGAGCGCCGCCGAGGCGGCCCGCTTCTCGGACAGCACCAGCTTGCGCGTCTCGGGGTTCACCTCCAGGAAGGTGACGCCCAGGCTCTTGCCGACGAGGGCCTCATGGTTCTCACCCTCCTGGAGCTGGGAGCGGGGGATGAAGCCCCGCAGACCCTCGAGCTCGCAGGTGACGCCCCCACGGTTGAAACCACTCACCGTGACCTGCACCACCGCGGCGGTGGATTCGAGCTGTTTCACCTTGTCCCAGCTGTGGCGCAGGGCCAGGGCCCGGGCGCTCACGGTGACCATGCCGTCGGCGTTCTGCTCGCGGGTGACCAGCACCTCCACCGGCAGTCCCTTCGGAAACCGCTCCTTGAGGTTGATGATCACCCCGAGGCCGGCCTCCTTCTTGGGCATGAACCCCGGAGCCTTGCCGCCGATGTCCACGTAGACCCCATCGCTCTCGGCCCCGATCACGATGCCGCGCACCACCTCGCCGGTGGCGCCCACCGGCTCGTTCTCCTCGAGGGCGGCGAGGAAGGCGTCCTCATCGAAATCAAAGTCGTCGACGGTGCGCTCGGTCCTGGGTGCCGGGGCCGCTGCCGGCGCCGCGGCGGCTCCGCGCCCCCGGGCGGGGCCGAGCAGATCGGCCATGCTCATCCCCTCCAGGCTGGCCGTCTCGAAGCGGTCCTCGTCGGGGGCCAGGGGGGAGGAGGGCGACACCGCGGGGGAACGGGGTGCTCCCGGCTCGGGAGCCCGGGAGGGGCGGCTGGGGGAGGGGTCGGCGGCGGCCGGAGCCGCGGCCGGTTCCTCCTCCTTGCGGCTGAGGTACATCAGCTGGGGTGGCTTGCGCGGCGCCGCCGCGGCCTGCGGAGGGGTCGGCTGGGATCTGGGACCGGCCGGGGGTACGGGACGCTGCGAACCGGCCATGACCCAGGGGAACCGACAGCCCCACACTGTAAGGATCAGCCCCCGGAGCCGATGGATTCACGACCAGCTCATGCGTTGGAGTGTCTGAGCTGGCCCGAGGCCAGAACAGCCGCCGCCCGGGAGGGCAGCACGGTGGTCTGGCCCTTCGGCGCCGTGGAGCAGCACGGTCCCCAGCTGCCGCTCGGCACCGATGCCCTGTTCGCCGAACGGGTGCTGCAACGGGTGCTGGAGCGGCTTCCCGACGGACTGCCGATCTGGAGGCTCCCCCTGTTCAGCCTCGGCTTCTCTCCGGAGCATGGGGCCTTCCCCGGCACCCTCAGCCTGCCGGCCGAGCTGATGCTCTCCCTGGTGATGGCGGTGGGGGCCGATCTGGCCCGCACCGGCTTCCAGCGGCTGGTGCTGTTCAACGCCCACGGCGGCCAGATCGCCCTGCTGCAGGTGGCGGCCCGCCAGCTCCGCGCCGCCCACCCCCGGCTGGCGGTGCTGCCCTGCTTTCTGTGGAGTGGCCCACCGGGTATCGGCTCCCTGCTGCCGGAGCCCGAGCGGAGCGAGGGTCTCCACGCCGGCCTGGCGGAGACCAGCCTGATGCTGCATCTGGCCCCCGAGCTGGTGGGACCGGCCCGGCCCCGCGATGGCCAGCGCGCCGTTCCGCCGCCGACCGGATGGAGCCTGGAGGGGGCGGTGCCGAACGCCTGGCTGACGGCCGATCTCTCCGCCAGTGGGGTGGTGGGTGACACCACGGCGGCCGATGCGGAGCTGGGGGAGCAGCTGTTCGAGCGGCTGGTGAGCGGCTGGGTGGACCTGCTGTCGGCTCTGCTGTCCGGCCGCTGGCCCGCGCCCGGTTGAACCGGATCAGCCCGGTGGCTTGAGCCATTCGGGCCGGAGATGGTTACAGTCGCCCTCACGAGAACTCAGGAACGACAGTCATGCCAACCCTCGACAGCTCCGTGGCCTCAACCGCTGCCCCCGAGGCGGCAGCGGTGTCAATGGCCGCCGGCAGCGGCGACGGCATGATCGCCGGCCTTCCCGATTTCAGCAGCAGCCTCTACAAGGACGCCTACAGCCGGATCAATGCGATCGTGATCGAGGGCGAACAGGAGGCTCACGATAACTACATGTCCCTGGGGCGCCTCCTGCCCGACCAGGCCGAGGAGCTGGCCCGCCTGGCCCGCATGGAGCTCAAGCACATGCGCGGCTTCCAGGCCTGCGGGCGCAACCTGGAGGTGGAGGCCGACATGCCCTTCGCCCGGGACTTCTTCTCCCCCCTTCACGACAATTTCCAGGCGGCCCTCGCCGAAGGGAAGGTGGTGACCTGCCTGCTGATCCAGGCCCTGCTGATCGAAGCCTTCGCCATCTCCGCTTATCACATCTATATCCCGGTCGCCGATCCCTTCGCCAGGAAGATCACCGAAGGGGTGGTCAAGGATGAGTACACCCATCTCAACTACGGGCAGGAATGGCTGAAGGCCAATCTGGAGTCGAGCCGGGCCGAGCTGGAGCAGGCCAACCGCGACAATCTGCCCCATGTGCGCCGCATGCTTGATCGGGTCGCCGACGACGCCGCGGTGCTCGCCATGGAGAAGGAAGGTCTGATCGAGGACTTCCTGATCGCCTACCAGGAGGCCCTCTCCGAGATCGGCTTCAGCAGCCGGGAGATCGCCCGCATGGCCGCCGCCGCCCTGGTGGGCTGAGGCCGGCATTCCGGCTCCCCTCTGGCGATGGGCCGGCCACGGGTCCCTCGCCAGGCCGGAGCATGTAGCGTGCGCTACCCGGTGGCACACGTCCTCCCATTCGGTCTGCAACGGGTCGCTTCTCCATGTTTGGTCTGATCGGTCACTCCAGCAGTTTTGACGAGGCACGCCGCAAGGCTCTCACCCTGGGGTTCGAGGAGTTCGCCACCGGAGACCTTGATGTCTGGTGCAGTGCTCCGCCCCAGCTGCTGGAAACCGTCAGCATCACCAGCCCGACCGGCGCCACCATCCAAGGGGCCTACATCGACTCCTGCTTCGTGCCGGAGATGCTCTCCCGGTTCAAGACAGCCACCCGCAAGGTGCAGAACGCCATGGAGCTGGCCCAGAAGAACGGGATCGCCATTACGGCCCTGGGGGGATTCACTTCGATCATCTTCGAGAACTTCGACCTCTCCAAGTTCCAGCAGATCCGCTCCACCACGCTGGAATGGGATCGCTTCACCACCGGCAACACCCACACCGCCTGGGTGATCTGCCGCCAGGTGGAGCAGAACGCCCCGTTGCTGGGCCTCGATCTGGCCCGGGCGAAGGTGGCCGTGGTGGGCGCCACCGGCGACATCGGCAGCGCCGTCTGCCGCTGGCTGATCCAGCGCACCGGGGTGGCCGAGCTGTTGCTGGTGGCTCGCCAGCGTCAGCGCCTGCTCGACCTTCAGAGCGAACTGGGCGGCGGTCGGATCCTCTCCCTGGAGGAGGCCCTTCCCGAGGCCGATGTGGTGGTGTGGGTCGCGAGCCTCCCCCAGACCCTGAGCATCGATGGGCGGAGCCTGCGCCATCCCTGCCTGATGATTGACGGCGGCTATCCGAAGAATCTCGACACCAAGGTCGCCGGCAACGGCGTGCATGTGCTCAAGGGAGGCATCGTCGCCTTCGGCAGTGACATCGACTGGCAGATGATGGAGGTGGCCGACATGGAGAATCCACGCCGGCAGATGTTCGCCTGTTTCGCCGAGGCGATCCTGCTCGAGTTCGAAGGACTTCACACCAACTTCAGCTGGGGCCGCAACAACATCACGATTGAGCGGATGGAACGCATCGGCGCCGCCTCCGTCCGTCACGGCTTTGAAGTGCTGGGGCTCGATCCCTCCCGCCTCAGCCCGCTCGCCGCCGTGGCCTGAGCAGACCCCCAACGGGCCCGCGCCCCCTCCCGCCTCGCCCCCCGCCACGCGCCGCTCCACCCATGGCCCGCCGTCCCCTGCTCGATTTCGAAAAACCCCTGGTGGAGCTGGAGCAGCAGATCGAGCAGATCCGCCAGCTGGCCAGGGATTCCGAGGTTGACGTCAGCCAGCAGCTGCTCCAGCTCGAAACCCTGGCGGCCCGGCGCCGTGAGGAGATCTTCCAGTCCCTGACTCCGGCCCAGAAGATCCAGGTGGCCCGCCATCCCCAACGGCCCAGCACGCTCGATTACATCCAGGTGATCACCGAGGAGTGGTTTGAGCTGCACGGGGATCGGCGCGGCTCCGACGACCAGGCCCTGGTGGGTGGCATCGGACGGATCGGCGACCAGGGAGTGGTGCTGCTCGGACACCAGAAAGGCCGGGACACGAAGGAGAACGTGGCCCGCAACTTCGGCATGGCCTCACCGGGCGGCTATCGCAAGGCGATGCGGCTGATGGATCACGCCGACCGTTTCCGCCTGCCGATCCTCAGCTTCATCGACACTCCGGGGGCCTATGCCGGTTTGCTGGCCGAGGAGCAGGGCCAGGGGGAGGCCATCGCGGTCAACCTGCGGGAGATGTTCCGCCTGCGGGTGCCGATCATCGCCACGGTGATCGGGGAGGGAGGCTCCGGCGGAGCCCTGGGGATCGGGGTGGCCGACCGACTGCTGATGTTCGAGCACAGCGTCTACACCGTGGCGAGCCCGGAGGCCTGCGCCTCAATCCTCTGGAGGGATGCGGCCCAGGCCCCGGCGGCGGCGGCGGCCCTGCGCATCACCGCCACCGATCTGCTCCAGCTCGGAGTGATCGACACCGTGCTGCCCGAGCCCTCCGGCGGCAACCACTGGGCACCTCTGCAAGCGGCGGAGACCCTCCGGGCGGCGCTGCAAAGCCAGCTTGAGGAGCTGGGGCGCCTGCCCATCACCGAGCTGATCGACCAGCGGTACAGCAAGTTCCGCCGCATGGGACGGGTGCTGGAGGGGGACGGGGCCACAGAATCCTCGTTCAGCTCTTAAGGTTCGTTTCGACACACGCTTCGCTTGGCCGCAGTCTTGATCACGGGTGCCTCACGGGGCATTGGTGCGGCCACCGCTCGGTGCTTCGCATCAGCGGGCTGGGATCTTCTCCTGGTCGCCCGCACCGCCTCGGATCTGGACACCGTCGCCGCCGGCCCCCGGGCCGAGGGGCGACGGGTGGAAACCGCCACCATTGATTTCAGTGATCCCTCAGCCATCGCTCCCGCCCTGCAGGAGCTGTTCGGTCGTGGGCTCGAGCCCACGGTGGTCATCAACAACGCGGGCGCGGCCTACACCGGCCCGCTGGCCGCGATGGAGCTGAGCCGGTGGCAATGGCTGATCCAGCTGAATCTCACCAGCATCTTCCAGGTCTGCCAGGCCGTTCTGCCCATCCTGCGCCACTCCCAAGCGGGGCTGCTCATCAACGTGAGCAGCCATGCCGCTCACAACGCCTTCCCCGACTGGGGGGCCTACTGCACCACCAAGGCCGCCCTGGCCTCGTTCAGCCGCTGCCTGGCAGCGGAGGAACGATCCCACGGCATCCGTGTCTGCACGCTCACCCTGGGCGCCGTCAATACGCCGCTCTGGGTGACGGAAACCGTCCACAGTTCCTTCGATCGCCGTGCCATGCTTGACCCCGCTCAAGCCGCGGAAGCCTTGCTGTTCCTTGCTCAGCAGCCTCCGTCCCAGGTGGTGGAGGATCTGACCCTCATGCCCGCCTCTGGCGCTTTCTGAAGTCATCCATGACCTCCACCCTCCCCACCAGCCCCCTGACCCGATCCATCGCGCCGGAGGCAGGTCCGAGCCCGGTGAGCCTGCGCATCCGCAACCGTCTGCAGGCCGCGGGCGTGTCCTTCTTCGCCAACGACAACGTGGCGGACCACCTTCTCGACGGTGAACTGGAGCAGCTGGAGATTGAAGTGGCCGGCAAGGTGCGTGAGATGCTCCGCAGCCTCGTCATCGATATCGACAACGACCACAACACCGAGGAGACGGCCGAGCGCGTCTCCCGCATGTATCTGCATGAGGTCTTCAAAGGTCGGTATCACAAACAACCCAAGATCGCCAGTTTCCCCAACGTCAAGAAACTCGACGAGATCTACACCGTCGGCCCGATCAGTGTGCGCTCCGCCTGCTCCCACCATCTGGTGCCGATCCTGGGAAATTGCTGGATCGGCATCAAGCCTGGCGATCGGGTGATTGGCCTCTCCAAGTTCGCCCGCGTGGCCGATTGGGTGTTCTCTCGCCCCCACATTCAAGAAGAGGCCGTGATGATTCTCGCCGACGAGATCGAGCGGCTCTGCATGCCCCAGGGGCTGGCGATTCTGGTGAAGGCACAGCACTACTGCATGAAGTGGCGCGGCGTGAAGGAACCCCAGACCAGCATGGTTAATTCCGTGATGCGGGGTGACTTCCGCCACGATCCCAGCCTCAAACAGGAGTTCTTCGAACTGGTGCGCCAGCAGGAAGCCCTGCTCTCCACCTGAGGTCCTCTCCGCCCCTCCGGCGCCGGGCTTGGCCTTCCCCGATCACCCCATCGGCTCAGCCGCCGTCCAGCCGGAATCCGGTGCGGCACCGTGCACGGCCCGCAGCATGGCTGAGACCTGGCCCAGGTCCTTGATCCCGGGGGACACCTCCACTGCGCTGGACACATCCAGCCCATGGGGTCGTACCCGCTTCAGCACGGCGGCCGCCGACTCCGGCCCCATCCCCCCCGCCAGCCACCAGGGCATGGAGGGGGCGAAACCATCGAGCCATTCGAGCGGAATCCGCCGACCACTGCCCCCCAGTTGGTCGGGAACCCAGGCGTCGAGCAGCACGGCCTCCACTGCACCGGCATAGCGCTCGACCAGGTCGAGGTCGCTGGCGGTGCGGATGCGCAGGGCTTTCCAGATGGCACAACCCAGGTCCAGACCCAGGGCCGAGCAGCGCGAGGGGCTTTCCGACCCATGCAGCTGGAGCACCTGATGGCCCTGCTCGGGTCCCAGCTCCGGCCAATCGTCATCCCCGGGATCCGCCACCACCAGCACTCCCCGACAGGCGCGGCGGGCCGCGCCGACGGCCCCGAACAGGGCCGGGCGACGGGAGGGCTCGAGCCAGCGGGGGGAGGAGCGCACCGCGATCACGCCGATGGCATCCACCCCCAGGCTGGCCACGGCCTTGGCCTGGCGGAGGGTGCGCAGACCACAGATCTTCAGCTTGGGAGTGGGCACGGCGAAGGGGGAGGCTCACTGTTTCTAGGATCGACTCACACGTCCTCGGGCACTCCTGGGGCATCGCGGAACCAGGGCGCGTGGGTGACGGGTGGCAGCTGTTGAAGATCCGAGGCATCCCCCTGAGGATCCACCCCAGCTGGTTTGTGATCCTGATCCTCGCCACGCTCGCCTTCCAGCAGCAGTACGGCCTCCAGCTGGCCGGCCAGGCCTCCGCCGCCGGCCTCTGGGCGCTCTCCCTCGGCACCGCCCTGCTGCTGTTCGTCTCGGTGTTGCTGCATGAGCTGGGCCATTCCCTGGTGGCGATCGCCCATGGGGTCAAGGTGCGGAGCATCACTCTCTTCCTGCTGGGGGGAGTGGCGAGCGTCGAGCGCGAATGCAGCACGGCCATGGGCGCCCTGCAGGTGGCCGCCGCCGGTCCCCTGGTGAGCCTGCTGCTGGCGGCCCTGTTGCTGGGCAGTGGCCATGCCGTCACCCATCTGTCTCCACTGCTGGGGGTGATGGTGGGCCAGCTCGGCAGTCTCAACCTGGTGCTGGCCCTGTTCAATCTGCTGCCGGGTCTGCCCCTTGATGGGGGTCTGATCGTCAAGGCGCTGGTCTGGCAGTGGACGGGCAGCCAGCGGCGAGGCATTCAGGTGGCGGCGGCCATTGGCCGGTTTCTCTCCCTGATGGCCGTGGCCATGGGCGCCCTTCTGCTGCTGCGGGGGGCCGGCGTCGGGGCCATCTGGCTGATTCTGCTGGGCTGGTTCGGCCTGGGCTCCTCCCGTAACCAGACCCAGCTGCTGGCCCTCCAGAAGGCCCTGCGGGACCTGCGGGTGGCCGACGCCGCCCGCCGCCGCTTCCGGGTGCTCGAGGCCGGCACCAGCCTGCAGGAGCTCAGCCGAGTCCGGCGGGGCGAGGACACGGCCCCCGCCGACTGGATCCTGGTCTGTGACGGGGGCCGCTGGAAAGGCGTCATCGATGACGAGCCCCTCACCACCCTGCCGGTGCAGCGCTGGGAGACGGAACGGGTGGGGGATCACCTCAGGCCCCTAAGCAGCCTGCCCACCATCGAGGACGAGGCCCCCCTCTGGAAAGCGGCCCTCCAGCTCGATGAGCCCGGCGTCGATCGCCTCCTGGTCCTGGGCTCGGCCGGCCTGCCCAGTGGCACGATCGAGCGTCCCGAACTCTCCGAAGCGGTGCTGTCCCGGCTGGGCCTGCGGCTGCCGCCGCCCCTGGTGGAGGCCGCCCGACGCCAGCGCAGCTATCCCCTCGGTCTGGCCCTGGGGCAGGTGGCCCGCGCCATGGCTGATGCCGGCGAGAGCTAGGGCTGGAGCCGGAAGCGGTGACGGCGGCGATCGATCGCCTCCCACTCCCAGGCCGCAAGCGGGCGGTGCATCAGGGGTCCGCCCCCCAGGGCCCTCCCGGCCGAGCGGCGCAGCCGAGGCACCAGTTCGGCGAGGGCCATCTGGAGCGGCGCCAGGGCCGGGGGCGGCGCACCGAACAATTCCCGCCAGAGCGGCTCGGGGGGATCGAGCAGCAGGCAGCCGTGCTGAAGCAGATGCCCCCGGCGCCAGAGCTGGGCACTGCCGATCCGTTTCGCCCCGCCGGGCTCCATCAGATCGGCCGGGGTGCTGGTGGCGAAACAGCTCTGCCGCTCCAGGGCGGGCCCAGCCTGGCCGTAGCCGAGGGGGGGGGCCAGGGGTGCCAACGCCTCCACCAGCCAGCCGCTGGCCATCCGGTAGGCCCGGGAGCGCTCCCGGGGGGCCTCGGGCCAGAGCAGGGCATAGGTGAGCGTGCCGGCATGCAGAACGGCGCGGCCACCGCTGGGGCGCCGCACCAGGGCCAGACGCCCCTCGGCCCCGGCGCGGCGCCAGGAGTGGGGGATCCGGCGCTGGTGGAATCCCAGCGACAAGGTGGGCACCGACCAGTCGTAGAGCCGCAGCACCGGCTCCCTCCGCCCGGCCACCAGCTGGTCGAGCAGCCAGTCGTCGATCGCCATCTGCCAGTCGCCGGCGAGACGCAGCGGCGGAATCCAGCGCCAGTGCGGCGGATAAAGGGGGGCCCTGGGGGATGCTGGAGCGCTCAAGCCTCAAGGGCACGGACCCGGACCATGGTGGGCGAGCTGCTGACGCTGGTACCGCTCGGCCTGCTGGCGGGCCTGCTCTCCGGACTGCTGGGCATCGGGGGGGGACTGGTGTTCGCGCCGATGCTGCTGCTGCTGGGGCTGGCCCCGCACGACGCCCTGGCCACGAGCACGGTGGCGATCGTGCCCACCAGCTTCGGCGGCAGCTGGGTGCACCTGCGGCAGGGCCGGATCCGGCGTGGCCCCATCCTGGCCATCGGCCTCAGCGCCGCCCTCAGCGGCCTGCTGTTCAGCCGGCTGGGGCACCACCTGGCCGGATGGCAGCTGCTGGCGCTGCAGGCGGTGCTCTACGCGAGCCTGACCGTCTCGATCACGGACCCACCGCAGGTGAGCGAGGAGGTGGATCCCCCGGCCACTCCCTTGCGAGGACTGGCCGGGGTGGGCGGCGTGGCCGGCCTGGCGGGAGGCCTGCTGGGGGTCGGTGGCGGCCTGCTGATGGTGCCGTTGATGATCCGGGGGCTACGGCTGCCGATCCGCCAGGCCATCCGCCTGAGCACCTTGGCTGTGCTCTGCTCCTCCGCGGCGGCCTCACTGGAGTTTCTGGGCGATGGACGGGCCCGGGGGGGGATGGCACTGCTGCTGGGGGGGAGCGCGGCCCTGGCGGCCCGGTGGTCGGCGGCCCGGCTGGAGCGGGTCAGCGACACCGTCCTGGTCGGGCTGCTGCGGGTGCTGACCGCCGTCCTGGCCATCGACAGCGGCCGGAGGGCACTCAGCCTGCTGGTGGGCTGAGCGGGCTCCAGAAGGACGGATCGAGCTCGAAGCCGAGCACGGCGGCCATCTGGCCCAGTCCTTCCCGGCACCCCAGACCCTCCCGCCGGCTCCAGGCATCGAGCAGGAAGCAGCGATGGGTGATCCAGAGCTCCAGGCTCTCGGGAGCGAAGCGGATTCCCTCATTGCGGCTGAAGCCATGGGGGAGCAGCATCGCCACGTGGCGGCAGAGCTGGCCGCTGCTGCGATCGAGCAGGAGCGGCAGCCAGGGGTGCAGGGCATCCGCCCGCAGGCTCCAGAGCCGCAGTTCGGGCAGTTCGGAGAGCTCCCGCGGATCGTCGGCCGCCCGGGGCCAGTCGAACGCAAGGTTCAGCTGGCCGCAGTGCTCCAGCAGGGCGGCGGCCGGCAGGGCGCCCCAGGGGAGCAGCGGGGCCAGGTCCAGCGCACGGATCGCGGCGGCGTCGAGGTGGAGCGACAGGGGGGGGGTGGGCATCAAGAGCTGTGACAGCCCGCAGCCGGGACACGGCCAGGGACCTGATCGAGCCGAACAATGGTGGCGACATCCGCTTCCCGTCGCCGGTCATGGTCACAACACTCAGCCAGGCAGAGGTGCTGATCGCTCTGGTCGTCGCCGCCCACGCCGGCATCTTGGCCGTGCGCCTCTGCGTCAGTCTCTACCGGGCCTGAACCCCGGGGGAGCCCTTGGCAGCATGGCCGGAAGCTGCTAGAAGCAGGCCATTCCCCCCGTGCTCCCCTTGGCCGTCGCCCAGCAGGTCTGTCCGTTCCCGCCGGACGAGCGGCGCTCCGCCTCCCCAGGGCGCCAGCGCCAGAGTCGGCGGACCTCCGCCAACGGGGCGGAGCGAATCAACCCGGCCCCAGGGCTCATCCCCTCAAGCGAACGGCAGGAGTTGCTCTGCAGTGTGATTGGCCTGAGTGTCAAACTCGGGCTTTCGATTCTCGCCGGCCTCAGCCTCATGCACTTGGCCGGGGCCTACCAGCAGCGCCTGGATCGCCATGGGGAACTCAGTGCCATTCTCGATATTGAACAGGCGAAACTTCGCAAGGCCCAGGAGCGGTTCGACCAACTGTTCACCACTGACGGAGAACGGCGGCTGATCCGGGAACAGGATCAATGGATCGCTCCCAATCGGCTGCGGATCGTCTGGAACGATCCGGTGAAGACCCCCCGTCCCAACCTGGTCAGTGCGACCGCCAGCCCGTCGGCGCCGCAGGACTGAAGGCCCCGGCCGGACCCCTCTTGTTCGTGTCCGTGTGTTGAATCTTCGGCTGATCCCGGGCATGGATCCGGCGGGTCATCCCTAGGTTGAAACGCCTTGAACCGACCTGCGCCGATGGCGTCCGATCCCTCCGCAGTTCCGGCCGACGCAGCCGGCTCAAACCCGGTCCCGTCAGGATCCGCCGCTTCGGCCGGCACCGTGATGATCACCGGTGCATCCTCGGGGGTGGGTCTCTATGCCGCCAAGGCCCTCACTGCCCGGGGCTGGCACGTCGTGCTGGCCTGCCGTGACCTGGCCAAGGCCCGCGCAGCGGCGGCGTCCCTGGCCATTCCGGAGGCCTCGATGACGCATCTGCAGGTGGATCTGGGCGATCTTGACAGCGTGCGGCAACTGGTGGTGGCCTTTCACGCCACCGGGCGCCCCCTTGATGCACTCGTCTGCAATGCCGCGGTCTACAAGCCCCGTCTGAAGCAGCCGGAGCGATCGCCCCAGGGCTACGAACTGTCGATGGCCACCAACCACCTGGGCCATTTCCTGCTGATTCAGCTGCTGCTCAACGACCTGCAGCGCTCGACCCATGCCTCCCGCCGGTTGGTGATTCTGGGCACGGTGACAGCCAACTCGAAGGAACTCGGCGGCAAGATCCCGATTCCCGCCCCAGCCGATCTGGGGGATCTGAGCGGGCTCGCCGCAGGCTTCCAGGCCCCGATCGCAATGGCTGACGGGAAGCGATTCAAACCCGGCAAGGCCTACAAGGACAGCAAGCTCTGCAACATGATCACGACCCAGGAACTGCACCGGCGTCTGCACGCCAGCAGCGGCATCGTGTTCACCTCGCTCTACCCCGGTTGCGTTGCCGACACCCCGCTCTTCCGGCACACCCCAAAGGCGTTCCAGACGATCTTCCCCTGGTTCCAGAAAGCGATCACCGGCGGCTACGTGACCCAGGAGCTGGCCGGTGAGCGGGTGGCCGATGTGGTGGCCGACCCCGGCTTCGCCCAGTCGGGGGCCCACTGGAGCTGGGGCAACCGCCAGAAGCAGGGGGGGAAGCAGTTCGTGCAGGAGCTCTCGGAGAAAGCCAGCGATCCGGCCACGGCCGCCCGAACCTGGGACCTTTCGATGCACCTGGTCGGGCTGAGCTGAGCCGATCCATGAAAGCGACGATCCGATGGAGTCTGGCGGTGCTGCTGGCGGGGGCGGTGCTGCTGGCGGGTGTGGTGCTGCTGCCCTTCGCCGACTGGCTGCCCGGGGGCACCGGGGCCGATCCGGCCCGGCAGGAAGCGGTCAACGGCACGGCCTTCAACCGCCTCTTTCCAGCTGCCGGTCCGGGCGAGGAAGTGATCTTCACCCAGGAGAAGCGGGGCTTCAGCGAGGCGAAGCTCAAGCGGGACGGCCGGGTGCTGGCCCTGCTCGCCATCTCCGACACCAGCAGGGCCCCGGAGGCCCTCGGCAAATTCGATGCCAGCCAGGAGCGGATCGGGGGCTGGCCGGTGGTGGACCAGGGCGACCAGGCCAGCGCCCTCCTGGTGGCTCAACGCTTCCAGTTGAAGGTGATCGGCCAGGGCGAGCCGATGGACCCCGGCCGCCGTCATGACCTGCTGGCCGCCTTTGATCTGGAGGGGCTGGCGGCCCTGCGGCCGGACTTCGCCCCCTCCGCATGAGCCGCAGCGTGCTGGAACGGCTGGAACGGCTGCCGCGACGGGGACTCACCGTGCTGGCCCTGCAGGGGATCGCCACCCTGGTGCCGGGGGGCTGGAGCAACATCACCAGCGCCGACACCCTGATCCGGGAGGTGCTGGGCAGCGACGACCCGGTGCTGATCAGCCAGGTGCGGGGCCGGGCCGAGACGCTCAGCGCCGCGCGCCAGGAAGGCTACGGCCGTGCCCTCAGCCTCTACGACGCCGTGAACCGCTCCCAGCACGCCACCGGAGGCCTGCGGCTGCTGGGCAGCCTCGGTGCGGGGCTGCCCCTGCTGCAGCGGATCGCCAGACTCACCCCTCCTGCCCGGAAGCTCCAGGCGGTGGATCTGAGTCTGAAGGTGGGGGCCGAACTGCTGGCCTTCACCCAGGTGAACGGCCTGCCCGGCGACAGCCTCGCCGCATTCGGCTCCGCCCTGGGGGACTACGCCGGCGAGGCCCGGGTGCGGATGGCGGCGCTGATCTGTTTCGACGCGCTGCTCCCCCTGGGCGACCAGGCCCTTCAGACGCTGGACGGCCTGCTGGGCTCGGCCAGTCAGCGGGATCTCCACCGGTTGCCCGCCTACCGGAAGATGGCGGGCCTGATCCCGGGACGTGGGGACCAGGCCCACCTCAGCTTCCTGCGCCGGGGGGTGGAGCAGTGGCTCGACTGGGCCGGAGGGTTCGCCACGGAACTGGGCCTCAGCACCCGGAAGGCTGTGCAGGCGGTGGAGGGCACCATGGGGCCCTGGCAGGGACGCCTCGATCAGTTCGCCAGCTTCCTGGATGCTTTCACCGACACCTACGCCCACACCGGCGTGCAGGCGGTGGCCCGCCGACTGGTGGAGCGGGCCACCGCCGAGATCTGAGGCCGCAGGCAGCGTGGCTCCAGAGGAGCGACCCCAACCACAGCGATCAATCGAACCCGAGCAGGTCGAAGATCTCCCGATCCTTGAGGGGTTCGGCCTCCAGGGGCTCCACATCCTCGAGCATGCGTCGGGCCAGATTCAGGTACTCCTGCTGAACGGCGAGCACCTCGGGGGTGTCCTCCTCCATCTCGAAGATGGTGCATTTCTTCAGGCGTGAGCGGCGGATGGCATCCACGGTCTTGAAGTGGGCCATGGTGCGGAGACCCGTGCGCTCGTTGAAGCGATCGATCTGGTCGGTCTCCTCTGAGCGGTTGGCGATCACACCGCCAAGACGCACCTTGTAGTTCTTGGCCTTGGCGTTGATCGCCTGCATGATCCGATTCATCGCGAAGATCGAGTCGAAATCGTTCGCGGTCACGATCAGGCAATAGTGGGCATGCTGGAGTGGGGCGGCAAAGCCTCCGCAGACCACATCTCCCAGCACATCGAAGATCACCACGTCAGTGTCTTCGAGCAGATGGTGCTCCTTGAGCAGCTTCACGGTCTGACCGGTGACGTAGCCACCGCAGCCGGTGCCCGCCGGTGGTCCACCGGATTCGACGCACATCACCCCGTTGTAGCCCTCGAAGACGAAGTCATCGGGGCGCAGTTCCTCGGTGTGGAAGTCCACCGTTTCGAGGATGTCGATCACGGTGGGCACCATCCGGTGCGTCAGGGTGAAGGTGCTGTCGTGTTTGGGATCGCATCCGATCTGCAGGACCCGCTTGCCCAGCTTCGAGAAGGCGGCCGACAGGTTCGACGAGGTGGTGGATTTGCCGATGCCCCCTTTGCCGTAGACGGCGATCACCAGGGCTCCTTCCTCGATGTGCATCGAGGCGTCCTGATGCACCTGCAGACTGCCCTCCCCGTCGGCACGGCCTCGGGCTCCGGACGAACCGGCGGCAGACCGGATGGAGGGGGAGGACGCTGGGGTCTGCTTGGGCGGCAGGGTTGTTGTCATGGGAAGTGCGTGACCGAGTGAGGATCGGCAGTGCAGACATCAAAGAGCAGGGCGGGGAACACCTGTGAGCTCCTGGATAATCCGAAACATCAGCGGATTCCCGTGTGGAGACGCACACCCGACCGGCCTGGGGCCGATCGCCAGAAGCCCGCGTCAACGGCTGAAGTGGGCCTTGGCTTCATACAACGTTTCATCGGTGATCTCCGCCACGCCGTGCTCCTGGGCGTAGGCCTCGGTGTTGCGACGCACCTTGCCCCGCACGAAAAAGGGAATGCGGGAGAGTTCCGCTTCCCCCGACGGCGCCCAGCGCAGCTCGGCCCCTTCGGGTGGGGCGCTCAGCGGGATGACCCCAGCAGCCTCCTGCCCGGTTGCAACGGGGAGAGTGTCCCCAGGGGCGGCCGCCGCGCTGACGGGCTGGGGCGATGGGGCCGAGGCCCCCTCCAGGTGGCTGAGGTGGCCGTCCACGAATTCGAAGTCATGGCGGAACATGCCGATCAGATGCTCCTCCAGTCCCATCATCAGCGGATGGACCCAGGCATCGAAGATCACGTTCGCCCCCTCCCAGCCCATCTGGGGGGAGTACCGGGCCGGCACGTCCTGGACGTGCAGCGGCGTGCTGATCACCGCGCAGGGAATTCCGAGCCGCTTGGCGCTGTGGCGCTCCATCTGGGTGCCGAGCACGAGCTCGGGCGCGGCTTCGGCCATGGCCTGCTCCACCGCGAGATAGTCATCGGAGATGAGGGCCTCCAGCCCCAGCTCGGCCGCCGCGGCGCGGACCTCCCGGGCCTGCTCGCGGCTGTAGGTGCCCAGCCCCACCACGCTGAACCCCAGCTCATGGGCCGCGATCCGGGCGGCGGCGATGGCGTGGGTGGCATCGCCGAAGATGAACACCCGCTTGCCGGTGAGGTAGGTGGAATCGACCGATTTGGAATACCACGGCAGCCGGGAGCGCCGGTCGGCCTCGCCGCGGGAGGGGGACTCCAGCCCAAGCACGGTGTGGAGCTCCTCGAGGAAGCGGCCGGTGGCGCCGATGCCGATGGGGACCGTACGCACCACCGGAGTGCCGAAACTGCGCTCCAGCCAGCCGCACAGGGGGGCTGCCACCTCTGGATAGAGGCAGAGGTTGGCGTCCGCCAGGGGCAGGCGGATCAGATCGGCGGGCCGGGCCCCCAACGGGGCCACCACGTTCACATCGATGCCGTGCTCGTCCAGCAGGCTGCGCAGTTCGCGCACGTCATCGCGGCAACGGAAGCCGAGCAGGCTCGGGCCCAGCAGATTCACCCGGGGCCGCCGGCCCTCCTCCCGCCAGCGATCGGCTCTGGGCTTGGGGGTGCCCGGGGCGGGAAGGCTCTCCCGGAGCAGACCCCGGCAGAGCTGATAGAGCGTTTCGGCCGCCCCCCAGTTCTCCTTCTTGGAGTAGGCGGGAAGCTCCAGGCTCACCACAGGAACGCCCAGATCCATGGTGGCGGCCAGGGAGCCCGGCTGATCCTGGATCAGTTCGGCCGTGCAACTCTCCCCCACCAGCAGGGCCTCGGGCCGGAACCGTTCCACCGCCTGCCGGATCGAGGTCTTGACCAGTTCGGCCGTGTCACCGCCCAGATCCCTGGCCTGAAAGGTGGTGTAGGTGACGGGGGGGCGTCGATCGCGCCGCTCGATCATCGTGAACAGCAGATCGGCGTAGGTGTCCCCCTGGGGGGCATGCAGCACGTAGTGCACCCCCTCCATGGAGGTGGCGATCCGCATGGCGCCCACGTGGGGGGGGCCTTCGTAGGTCCAGAGGGTCAGTTCCATTGCAGCAGGTCGCGGCGGTTGAGGGGGCGGGCGAACAGTTCGGCCAGGTCGGCGGCCTGGTCACAGCCGTGGATGGGGCTGAACACCAGCTCGATCGACCATTTGGTGGCGAAGCCCTCGGCCTCGAGCGGGTTGGCCAGACCCATGCCACAGACCACCAGATCGGGACGGCTGGCGCGCACGCGCTCCAGCTGGCGCTCCACATCCTGACCCTCACTGATCTGGGTGCCATCCGGCAGTAGCGGCAGCTCCTCGGCCATCAGCTGGCGGTCAAGGTACGGGGTGCCCACTTCCACCAGTTCCATGCCGCACTCCCGGCTGAGGAAACGGGCCAGGGGAATCTCCAGCTGGGAATCGGGCAGCAGGAACAGGCGCTTGCCCTCCAGCCGGGCACGGAAGGGGGCCAGGGCCCGACGACCCCGCTCGGCCAGGGGATCGAGCACCGCAGCCACCCGCTCCGGATCAAGGCCGAAGGCGGCGGCGGCCGCCGCCATCCAGGCGCAGCTCCCCTCCACTCCGAGGGGATAGGGGGCCGCGATGCGGCGGGCACCGCGGCGCTCCAGCGCCCGCACCGTATCGCTCAGGAAGGGCTGGGTCACCAGCAGGCGGGTCTGGGCGCCCACCGGAGGCAGGTCGGATGACTGACGCGGAGGGAGACTGCGCACCCCGTCGAGGCCCATCCGCTCGAACAGCGCCAGGAAGCGTTCCTCCACCCCATCGGCCAAGGTGCCCACCAGCAGCAGCTGGGGGGCGTCGCTGGCCGGGAGCAGGGGGGCCAGGGCGCTGAGGGCACCGTCCTCCCCCTGGGTGAAGGTGGTTTCGATGCCACTGCCGGAGTAGTTCACCACCCGCACCCGGCCCCGCATCCGCTCGGAGATCCGCTCGGCGGCCTTGGCCAGGTCGAGCTTGATCACCTCCGAGGGGCAGGAGCCCACCAGGAAGAGGGTTCGGATCTCGGGGCGACGGGCCAGCAGATCGGCCACGACCCGGTCGAGTTCCTCGTTGGCATCGGCCAGGCCGGCCAGATCCCGCTCGCCGAGGATCGCCGTGCCGAAACGGGGTTCGGCGAAGATCATCACGCCGGCCGCCGACTGAATCAGGTGGGCGCAGGTGCGCGAGCCGACCACCAGGAAGAAGGCATCGGGCATGCGCCGATGCAGCCAGACGATCGATGTGAGGCCACAGAACACTTCCCGCTGGCCGCTCTCCTTCAGCACCGGCGGCAGGCTGGACGTCTGGGCCATGGACTCACACCGTTGGATCGACACCGGACTAGCCAGGACCGGCGGCCAAACCCCGCGCTGTTGACAAGTCTTCGGGAACAGGGCCGTGGCGACCCCGCTCGGACCGGGCGAGCCTCCTTCCCACCCCACGTCCACGGGCGATTCAGTTCTTAACAGGACTTAACTTTCGGAGGGAACTGATCAGCAACGCTGATGGCTGCCACGAGAGACCGTGATGGGCCAAAGCACCCAAATCGCTTGACGGCGGGGTAGGCCGCCGAGCATGGTCCTAATCGAACCTTCCCCCAACCTTTCTGGAGTAGGCAATGGCGAATGAAACCATGGGCATCGCCCTCGGCATGATCGAAACGCGGGGCCTCGTGCCCGCCATCGAGGCCGCAGACGCCATGACCAAAGCTGCCGAAGTGCGCCTGATCGGCCGTGAATTCGTTGGTGGCGGCTACGTGACCGTGCTGGTCCGGGGCGAAACCGGTGCCGTGAACGCCGCCGTCCGCGCCGGTGCCGATGCCTGTGAGCGCGTGGGTGACGGCCTGGTGGCCGCCCACATCATCGCCCGTCCCCACCGTGAAGTCGAGCCGGCGCTGAACAGCAACTTCGGTCTGGGCTCCAAGGACTGAGATCCGAAGCGCCCTGATGGAGCGCGGCGATCCCGTCTTTCCCACCCGACCCACAGGAGATTTCCCCCATGAGCAAGAAGTACGACGCCGGGGTCAAGGAGTACAGAGACACCTACTGGACTCCTGATTACGTCCCCCTCGACACCGACCTGCTGGCCTGTTTCAAGGTCACCGGTCAGGAAGGAGTTCCCAAGGAAGAAGTGGCCGCCGCCGTGGCCGCCGAGTCCTCCACCGGCACCTGGTCCACCGTCTGGTCCGAGCTTCTCACCGACCTCGATTTCTACAAGGGTCGCTGCTACCGGATCGAAGACGTCCCCGGTGACAAGGAATCGTTCTACGCCTTCGTCGCCTATCCCCTCGATCTGTTCGAGGAAGGTTCCGTCACCAACGTGCTCACCTCCCTGGTGGGCAACGTATTTGGCTTCAAGGCCCTGCGCCACCTCCGTCTGGAAGACATCCGCTTCCCGATGGCCTTCATCAAGACCTGCCCCGGCCCGCCGAACGGCATCTGCGTCGAGCGCGACCGGATGAACAAGTACGGCCGTCCGCTGCTGGGCTGCACGATCAAGCCGAAGCTTGGCCTCTCCGGCAAGAACTACGGCCGGGTGGTCTACGAATGCCTGCGCGGTGGCCTCGATTTCACCAAGGACGACGAGAACATCAACTCCCAGCCCTTCCAGCGTTGGCAGAACCGCTTCGAGTTCGTGGCCGAAGCCGTGGAATCGGCCCAGCAGGAAACCGGTGAGAAGAAGGGCCATTACCTCAACTGCACCGCCGCCACTCCTGAGGAGATGTATGAGCGGGCTGAGTTCGCCAAGGAACTCGGGCAGCCGATCATCATGCACGACTACATCACCGGGGGCTTCACCGCCAACACCGGTCTGTCGAAGTGGTGCCGCAAGAACGGCATGCTGCTGCACATCCACCGTGCCATGCACGCGGTGATCGACCGCCATCCCAAGCACGGCATCCACTTCCGGGTGCTGGCCAAGTGCCTGCGCCTCTCCGGCGGCGACCAGCTGCACACCGGCACCGTGGTGGGCAAGCTCGAGGGCGACCGTCAGACCACCCTCGGCTTCATCGACCAGCTGCGGGAATCCTTCATCCCCGAAGACCGCAGCCGCGGCAACTTCTTCGACCAGGACTGGGGCTCCATGCCCGGCGTCTTCGCCGTGGCCTCCGGTGGCATCCACGTCTGGCACATGCCCGCCCTAGTGGCGATCTTCGGCGATGATTCCGTGCTGCAGTTCGGTGGTGGCACCCACGGCCACCCCTGGGGTTCGGCCGCCGGCGCCGCCGCCAACCGGGTGGCCCTCGAAGCCTGCGTCAAAGCGCGCAACGCCGGTCGCGAGATCGAGAAGGAAAGCCGCGACATCCTCCTGGAAGCCGCCAAGCACAGCCCCGAGCTGGCCATCGCCCTCGAGACCTGGAAGGAGATCAAGTTCGAGTTCGACACCGTCGACAAGCTCGACGTCAGCTGACCGCGGCTGATGTCCTCCGGGGAAGGCCCTCCCGCCTCCCCGGAACCCCAGCCGGTTCCCCCGCATCCATCCGTTCCATCCAAGGATCCCCATGCCCTTCAAGAGCACCGTGGGTGACTACCAAACAGTCGCCACCCTGGAGACCTTCGGCTTCCTCCCGCCGATGTCCCAGGACGAGATCTACGACCAGATCGCCTACATCATCGCCCAGGGCTGGAGCCCCCTGGTCGAGCACGTGCACCCCAGCCGCTCCATGGCCACCTACTGGTCGTTCTGGAAGCTGCCCTTCTTCGGTGAGAAGGATCTGGGCGTGATCGTCAGTGAACTGGAGGCATGCCACCGTGCCTACCCCGACCACCACGTGCGTCTGGTCGGCTACGACGCCTACACCCAGAGCCAGGGCTCCTGCTTCGTGGTCTTCGAAGCCCGCTGATCGCCGGGGTCCCGCCTGACGCCGGGACCCCATCACGCTCTTCACCCAGCAACGGCCAGGGGTCCGATCCGGACCGGCCGTTCTCCCATCAGGTCGTTTATCCCCGGGCGGACATGGCAACTCAATCCAGTCGCGACGCGGCCCTAGCACGCCGGAAGGCGCTCTCCACGGCAGGCAAGACGGCTGAGAAGCGCTATGCCACCAGTGCCAACCGGGTGCGCGGCGCTCATGAGACGAGACCCAGCCGCACCACGGTGCCCGCCGCCGTGGTGCGGGCCGAGCCGGCACCACCGGCCGCTGCACCCGCCTGGGGGAGCGCCCCGGCCTCACTCCCCCGATCCATCAACCGGAGCGCCATCAGCAATCCCAGTCGTGACCTGGTGCTCGCCCGCCGCGAAGCCCTGAGCAAGCGGGGCAAGCGCGCCGACACCAGCCGGGACAGGACCCGCGTCGCCCCGATCAGGCCCGTAGCCACTCCGGCGGGTAGTCCGGCCGCTGCCGCCCCCGCCGCCCAGGGCGCCCAGCCCAGCCGTGGCCCCGGTTTCTCCCTGGAGGTTCCTGCCGCCGGCTCCGATCGCCGCGCCCAGGGTCCCCGGGGCGGCCCCAAGCGCTCCGCCCAGTTCAACCCCAGCCGGGCGATCGTGATGGCCCGGCGTGAGGCCCTCTCCAAGCGGGGGAAATCCGCCAGTTCCGCCAGCACCGGCGGCACCGCGGCGGTGGTGCGTCAGTTCCATCCCGACATCAGCAGCCGGGAGCTGGCCCACCGCATCCGTGATCTGAAGAGCAAGAACGGCTCCGCCGGCGTCTGCCGCTCCGGCGGCACCCGCCCCACGGGGCCCCGCCGGGGCATCAACAAGGTGGCCGGCGCCGAGGACGCCAACTGGAAAGTGGGGGCCAGCGAAACGATCCGCGGGCAGGTGGTCACCGGCACCCAGGCCAACCGCTCCGAGAAGACCACCGGCAACGAGGCCAGCACCTGCCGGCCGATCACCGGCACGGAGTACATGGGTGCCGAGATCTTCCGCTCCTTCTGCCAGAGCGACCCTCAGCCCCTGCAGCCCGCCAAGGTGGCCGTCACAGCCACCAGCCACGGCAACCGGGTCACCGGCAACGAGGTGGGCCGTTCCGAAAAGGTTACCGGAGATGAGCCCGGCACCTGCAAGAGCGTCACCGGCACCGAATACATCTCCTCCAACCAGTCCGCCGCCTATTGCGGTGTGGCTCCCCAGACCCCGCGCAAGGTCGGGCTCGGCCAGACCGTCGGCGGCCGTCCCGTCTCCGGCGTCATGGTGGGCCGCTCCGAGAAGGTCACCGGCGACGAGCACGGTTCCCGTCTACGGACCACCGGCACCCAGTACGTGGGGCAGGACTCGATCGCCACGGCCGGTCAGGCCCCTCCGAAGGTGGGGTCGGTCCAGACCCTGCGGGGCACCGGCATCACGGGCACCCTGGTGGGGCGCAGTGAGAAGGTCACCGGCAATGAGCCCGGCACCTGCAAGCGCGTCACCGGAGACGAGTACATCGGCAGCCAGCAGTACGACAGCTTCTGCGGCGCCCGCCCCGAAGCGGAGGCGGCCAAGGTGAACCTAAGCCTCACCAACAAGCAACTGGTGGTCTCGGGCACCAGCACCGGCCGCTCGCCCCGGGTCACCGGGGATGAACCGGGCACCTGCAAGGCCGTGACGGGCACCCCCTATGCCGGCCTCGAGCAGGCCGGTGAATGGTGCGCTCCCGAATCGGTGCGCACCATCCGCCAGCGCACCCCCGTGCGGGCCGGCACCCCGGGCCCCCGGCTGAGTGGTCTCCAGCCGGGGATCGGCGGAGTGATGACCGGCGCCGGCAAAGGCGCCTGCGAGCCGGTGTCCGGCACCCCCTATGTGGGGGTCGATCAGTACAACGAGGCCTGCGGCGCCGCCCAGGGCCACGACGCCGATTTCCCCCAACCCCTGGAGGAGCAGCCCTGGCAGCGATTCAGCGTGCAATCCCCGGCCCGGGCCGCCCATCAGCAGCGCGAGCGCAGCAATGCCGTCACCGGCACCCGATACGAAACCAGCGCCCGAGTCACCGGCCCTTTTGACCTGGCCGGTGACAGGGTCACCGGCACCGAGCAGTTCCGCTTCGACCGCCGCCCGCCCCAGGAGGAGGTTCCCCTGCGGGCGATGGGTTCGGTCATGCGTCCGTACTCACCGGCTCCCGCCACCGTCGCCCCTCCCCTCGCCGCTCCCGTGAGTGTCGATGAGGACGCACGACCAGTCAGCCGGGTGACCGGGGAGGGCAATTCCGCCGGCCTGAAGATCACCGGCGACGACTGGGACCGGGGCAAGCATGTGACCGGCACCGAGGGCGTCTCGGCCCGGCGTCGGAACCCGACCCGCAGCGGGCCCATGCATGCCATGGCCGGAGTCCTGCCCAAGCGCAACGAGGAGGTGACCCAGCCCGTCAGCCGGGTGACCGGATCCAGCGGCAACACCGACAAGGGGTCGCTCATCACCGTCTCCGGGGGCGCCCGCGGTTGAGCACCACCCCCTCTCCCGCCCTGTCGCCGCGCTAGATCGTGCCCCGTCCTCGCCGCCATGGCTTCACCGAGCGCCCCCTGGCCCCCACCGCCCCCCCCCGGCGCCCCGGACAACCGGACAGCCTGATGCCCTCACCGGCCGGCGGGAGCTTCCCCCCGGCCAGCGGGGCACGCCAACGCCCGCCGATCGCCCTCCATCCGCTCACCGACCGCGCCGCCAACGGCCGGTTGGAGCAGTACGAGACGGCGGTCAAGGGAGCGTTCGATCGGATCGTGCCCGTGCTCAAACGCCTGTCGGCCCTGCAGCACGACGACGATTTCGTCGCCCGGGCCCAGGCCCAGGCCCGCTCCGAGCTGGGCTTCGACCTGCCGATCCAGATCCTGGAGAAAGCCTGGGTCAGCCAGCTCGACATGCGCAGTCTGTTCGCCTGGTGCGTCTTCGAAACCTATGAACAGGTGAGCGCCGCCTTCTTCCGCGAGGATCCACTGGAGGGCCAGGAGGGAAGCCCCGCCGCCGAGAGCTTCAATGCCTTTCTGCTCTCCTGCGGCTTCCACCTGCTGGATGTGAGCCCCTGCGCCGACGGCCGGCTTGCCCACGCGATCAGCTATGTCCTGCGGCTGCCCTACAGCTCCGTTCGCCGCCGCCCCCATGCGGGGGCCCTCTTCGACGTGGAAAACACCGTCGATCGCTGGGTCCGCACCGAACATCTGCGCTTCCGGGAAGCACGGCCGAATCCGGCCCACGATCCCACCCGCTACCTGAAGGTGGTGATCTATCACTTCAGTTCCCGCGATCCGACGCACCAGGGTTGCGCCGCCCATGGCTCCGATGACGCCCTGGCGGCGGCCGCCGGGCTGGCCCGCCTCCAGGACTTCCAGCAGGCGGTGGAGAACAGCTTCTGCTGCGGAGCCTCGGTCGATCTGCTGCTGATCGGACTCGACACCGACACCGACGCGATCCGCGTGCATGTGCCCGCGGGCGACGGCAGCACCGATCTGGAGCGCTGGCTGGATGCCCGCGACGTCCATGCCGCCACCGCGACCCTGGGCGCCGAGGCGGCCCGCGACCGGCTCCTGAGCCTGGTGCAGGAGGCGGCCGGCGACGGCGCGGGGAGTTCGGGCATGGTGCGCCTGATCGCCCGACTGATCGAGCACAACCTCTCCCAGATCGATTACGTGCGCACGACCCAGACCGGCACCTATGCCGATGCCGGCCACGCCGAGCGGTTCATCGGCGTGGGCATCGGCTTCAAGGAGATCCATCTGCGCAACCTCACCTATTTCGCCCACATGGACACGGTGGAGGAAGGCTCCGCCGACCTGGACGTGGGGGTGATGATCTTTCAGGGGCTCAACGTCTCCCGGGGGCTGCCGATCCCGGTGGTGGTGCGCTTCGACTACCACGGCACCGTTCCCGGTGCCCGGGAGCGGGCCGTGTTCCACTGCCGCCGCACGGATGACGCCCTGCGCAGCCGTTACGCCGATCTCTGCCGGGAGGGCCTGCTGCACACGCTGCTCACCGTGCACGACCGCGACCGACATGCCCCGGCCGAAGCGATCGGCTCCTCGATCGTGCTCCAACAGGCGGGGGGTCACTGAGATGCTGATCTGCAAGGTGATCAAACCCCTGGTGTCCACCAACCGCATCCCCGGATTCGAACACCGGCATCTGCAGGTGGTGCTGGATGGCAGCACCCAGAAAGTGGCGGTCGACGCCGTGGGCTGCATCCCGGGCGACTGGGTGATCTGCGTGGGCAGTTCGGCCGCCCGGGAAGCGGCCGGCAGCAAGTCGTATCCCAGTGATCTGACGATCGTGGGAATCATCGATCACTGGGATCCCGAGGCCGGCACCTCCCCCCCGGCGGTGGCGCCCTGATGGAGATCATGCAGGTGACCGGCTCCCTGATCTGCACCCAGCGGGTGGACGGACTGAGGCATTGCAATCTGCGGGTGCTCCGCTCCGGCAAGGGAAAACTCAGCGTCGCGGTGGATCAGGTCGGGGCCTCCCCCGGCAACTGGGTGTTCACCGCCAGCGGCTCCGCCGCCCGCTTCGCCTGCGAGGATCCCGACACCCAGACCGACCTCACCATCGCCGGCATCATCGACTTCTGGGACCCGGACGGGTGACTCCCCCCCGCCGCACCTCTCCCCCCCTGTCCGAGCTGATCCATCCATGGCCACACCCTCCTCCCGCCAACCGACCTCCCGGCGTACCAGCTCCAGCCGGGGTGTGAGCCGAACCACCGCCACCGCTGCCTCAGAACCCGCCGCAGCCAATTCACCGGTCTCCCCCAAGGCCCTGCCGGCCGCCAGTCCGGAGCCCCCCGTCCCGGCCTCCGAGTCCGCGGCGGCCGCGGAACCACCAGCCCCCTCCAGCGCCTCCAGTTCCAGCCCGAGCCGCCGCTCGGCGCCCGCCTCCAGCCGATCGGCCGGATCCGGGCGTCGCTCCGGCGGCGCCGCTCCATCCCCTTCTTCACCCTCCCCTACCGCCATGGACCCGACCCCGCACGGCATCGCCCTGGGCATGATCGAGACCCGTGGCCTCGTGCCCGCCATCGAGGCCGCCGACGCCATGACCAAGGCCGCCGAAGTCACCCTGGTCTCGCGAGAGTTCGTGGGGGGCGGCTACGTCACCGTGATGGTGCGGGGCGAAACCGGCGCCGTGAACGCCGCCGTGCGAGCCGGGGCCGATGCCTGCGAGCGGGTCGGTGACGGCCTGGTGGCCGCCCACATCATCGCTCGTCCCCACAGCGAAGTGGAACCCGCCATCGGCTACAGCGGCGCTGACCGCAGGAGCTGAGCGCGATGGTGAGCGTGCATCCCAGGGTGCTGGGCTACCTGGGCCGTGCCCTCAGCCTGGAGCTCTCGGCCGTGCAGCAGTACATGACCCAGGCCTCCCTCCTCTCCCTCTGGGGGGACACCACCGCGGCCGAGCGGTTCCGTCACGAAACCGTCGAGGAACTGCAGCACGCCGAACGCATCGTGCAGCAGATGCTGCGGCTGGGGGTGGCCCCGTCGGCCTCCCAGCTGCGTCCAGTCAGCACCGCCGCCGACCTGGTGGGCCTGCTGCGCCAGAACGCCCTCCTGGAGGACGGTCTTATCCAGCACTACGCGGAGGCCACCCGTTTCTGCGTCCAGATCGGTGATCCGGACGACGCCACCTTCTTCCAGGCCCTCTGGGAGGAGGAACGGCAGCATGGCCAGGAGCTCGACGCCTGGCTCCTGAAGCTCGACGGGGCCCGTGACCGCCAGCTGCCGCAACGGGCCACCTTCTGAGTCCCTGACGGTCCAGATCCCTGGCACCGCTGCGCTCCTGAGTCCGCCGTGTCCCCGGTCCCGCCTCTCTCCGTTCAACTGGCCTGGCTGATTCCGCTCTACGGATTCGGCGGGGTTCTGCTGTCCCTTCCCTGGGCCTGCGGCCGGTCCCCCCTGACCGGACCGCGGCCGGCCGCCTATCTCAACATCCTGGTGACGCTGCTGGCCCTTCTGCACGGCAGCGTGCTGCTGGCCACCGTGCTCCGGGACGGGCCCTTCAGCCTCAGCCACGACTGGTTCGAGACGGCGGACCTGCAGCTGCGGCTGAGCTTCGAACTCTCGGCCACCAGCCTGGCCTGCCTGGAGCTGGTGATCGCCCTGAGCCTGCTGGCCCAGGTCTTCGCCCTGGGCTACCTGGACAAGGAGTGGTCCCTGGCCCGCTTCTTTGCCCTGATCGGCTTCTTCGAGGGCGCGATGGCGGGGGTGGTACTGAGCAGCTCCCTGTTCCTGACCTACTTCCTGCTGGAGATGCTGACGCTCTCCACCTATCTGTTGGTGGGGTTCTGGTATGCCCAGCCCCTGGTGGTTACCGCTGCCCGGGACGCCTTCCTGACCAAACGGGTCGGCGATGTGCTGCTGCTGATGGGGGTGGTGGCCCTCTCGGCCTGGGCGGGGGTGATGACCTTCGAGGATCTCTACAGCTGGGTCCCCCAGGCCGGCCTGTCTCCCCTGGCCGGGAACCTGCTGGGACTGGGGCTGATCGCCGGTCCCCTGGGCAAATGTGCCCAGTTTCCGATGCACCTCTGGCTCGATGAGGCCATGGAGGGCCCCAACCCCGCCTCGATCCTGCGCAACTCGGTGGTGGTGACCTGCGGCGCGCTGGTGCTGCTGCGGCTGATGCCGATCCTGCAGCTCTCCCCCCTGAGCCTGGGGGTGCTGGTGGTGCTGGGCTCACTCACGGCGGTGGGGGGGTCCCTGGTGGCGATCGCCCAGGTGGACATCAAGCGGACCCTCTCTTACACCACCAGTGCCTACATGGGCCTGGTCTTCGTGGCCATCGCCCTGCAGCAGCCCGCGATCGCCCTGCTGCTGCTCTTCGCCCATGCCGTGGCCAAGGCCCTGCTGTTCATGAGCGTGGGAGGGGTGATCGCCACCACCAACTGCCAGGACATCACCGAGCTGGGGGGACTGGCCCAGCGGATGCCCGCCACCACCACGGCCTTCCTGGTGGGAGCCGCCGGCAGCACCGCCCTCGCCCCGCTGGGCTGCTTCTGGGCCTTCGGACTGGAGGTGGAGGCCCTGGCTCGCACCTCGCCGCTGCTGGCGGCGGTGGTGCTGCTCACCAACGGCCTCACCCTGGTGAATCTCACCCGGGTCTTCCGGCTGGTGTTCCTGGGCCCCCCCCAGGCCAAGACGCGCCGGGCGCCGGAGGTGAACTGGCCGATGGCCCTGCCGATGGTGAGCCTCACCGTGCTGGTGCTGCTCACGCCGCTGATCCTGGTGCGGATCGATCCGGTCCCCGGCCTGGCCTCTTTCTCCCTGCCGGTGCTGGTCACCCTGGTGGCCAGCGGCGCCGCCGGGCTGCTGATCGGTGCCCGGATCCCCCTGAACAAGGCCTCGTCGCGCTCCCTGCTGACGCCATTGCGCCGGCTCCAGGATCTGCTGGCCTTCGATTTCTACACCGATCGGATCTACCGGGTCACGGTGGTGGCCCTGGTGGCGGCCCTGGCGCGGCTGGCCGCCAGGTTCGACCGGCAGGTGGTCGACGGTGCCGTCAACCGGCTGGGCCGCCTGACCCTGGCCAGCGCCGATGGCCTGCGGCTGAGCGTCAGCGGCCAGATGCAGACCTATGTGCTCACGGGGATGGTGGCGATCGTGCTGCTCCTCAGCTCACTCTCCTGGATGGGGCGATGAGCCGCCCCTGCCCGTCGCCGTGGCCCCGATGCTGAGCGCCCTGCTGCTCATCCCGTTGCTGGGTGCCCTGGGGCTGCTGCTCTGGCCGGGGGATCCTGACGGGGGGCGGCTGCGCCGGGCCGCCCTGGCCCTGCTGACGCTGCAACTGCTCTGGTCCCTGGGGCTCCTGGTGGGCTTCGATCCCGCCGGTGCGGCACCGCAACTGCAGGAGTTCGCCCCCTGGGTGGGGAGCCTGGGTCTGGAGTACTGGCTGGGGCTTGATGGGCTCTCGCTGCCCCTGGTGCTGATCAACGCCGCGCTGACGCTGGTGGCGGCGATCGCCACGGCCGCCGGAGTGCACCGTCCCCGCCTCTATTACGCCCTGCTGCTGCTGATCACCGGGGCGGTGAACGGGGCCTTTCTGGCCCAGAACACCCTGCTGTTCGTGTTGTTCTATGAGCTTGAGCTGATCCCCCTCTGGTTGCTGATCGCGATCTGGGGGGGCAGCAACCGCGCCTACGCGGCCACCAAATTCCTGATCGTCACCGCCCTCTCCGGAGTGCTGATCCTGGTGGCGTTCTTCGGGCTGGCCCTGGCCGGCGGCGGCGTCGACTTCAGCTTCAACCCCCAGCTGGCCCAGGGGCTGGACCTGAAGCTGCAGCTGCTGCTGCTCGGAACCCTGCTGGTGGGCTTCGGAATCAAGATTCCCCTCGTTCCCTTCCACACCTGGCTGCCCGATGCCCACACCGAGGCCTCGACGCCGGTGTCCGTGCTGCTGGCCGGCGTGCTGCTCAAACTGGGCACCTACGGCCTGCTGCGCTTCGGCCTCGGCCTGTTTCCCCAGGCCTGGTCCCTGCTCGCCCCCGCACTGGCGGGCTGGGCGGCGGTGTCGGTGCTGTTCGGCTCCCTGGCCGCGATCCAGCAACAGGACATGAAACGGATGGTGGCTTACAGCTCCGTGGGCCACATGGGCTACGTGCTGCTGGCGGCGGCGGCGGCCACGCCGGTGAGCCTGCAGGGAGCCCTGTTCCAGATGATCAGCCACGGCCTCATCTCCGCCCTGCTCTTCCTGCTGGTGGGGGTGGTGTATGCCAGCACCGGCAGCCGTGACATGACGGTGCTGCAGGGGCTGCTCAACCCGCAACGGGGCCTGCCGCTGACCGGCTCCCTGATGGTGGTGGGCGTGATGGCCAGCGCCGGGATCCCCGGGATGGCGGGGTTCATCGCCGAGTTCCTGATCTTCCGCGGCAGCCTGGTGACCTTCCCGCTCCAGACCCTGCTCTGCATGGTGGGCTCGGGCCTGACGGCCGTCTACTTTCTGCTGCTGCTGAACCGGGTGTTCTTCGGGCGCCTGGCCGCTCCGGCGGCGGGGATCCTGCCGGTGGTTCCCCTGGGCCGGCAGGTTCCCGCCCTGCTGCTCACGGCGGCCATCCTGGCCATCGGGCTGCTGCCCCAGGGGCTGGGGCGGATCACGGCAACCAGCAGCGCCGTCCTCAGCCGCCCAGCCAGGCCCATGGTGGCCTCCCGCGGAGGTCCGGGATGATCGGCAACGGCCCGGAGGCCCCCACCCCCACCGATCTGCTGGAGCGGCTGCTGGGCGGCCGGACCCTGCTGGACGACTCGGCCACCCATCGGTTGGAGGTGGTGGCGGTGCTGGAGAGCTACGGCCGCGTGCTCGATGCCTACAGCACGAATCTGATCGACCAGGCCCAGCGCCAGTTTCTCAATCCCTTCCCGGTGCTGCGCTTCTTCAATGGCCAGCTGAGCGCCGGGCGGCTCTGGCGCCATCTGATCCACGACCGGCTCAACTACGAATACGCGGAGTATTGCCAGCGCACCATGCTCTGGCACGGCACCGGTGGCCTCGACGGCTACCTCGATGGCGCCCCCTTCACCGCCACCTGCCGGCAGGTGATCCGGAGCCGCTGTCGGCGGGACCCGCTGCTGCTGCTGCTCGATCGGGGCTTTCCCGCCTTTCTGCCCGAGCAGATCCGCTCCTCGGCCACCACCAGCGCCCTGGGGCAGTTCTGGCGGGTGATGAGTGACCTGTTCCTCGAGCTGGCCAGCCGCCATGCCGCCGGCCGGGTGGGTTCAATCGGGGCGGTGGTGGCGTTCATCCAGCGGGGGCTGGTGGCGGCGGCGGCCGAACCGATCACCTACCGGGTGGAGCTGGAGGGTGGGCCCATCTGGATCCTGCCGCCGGAGGCCGGCCTGAGCTTCCTGGCCGATGTGGCCGTGCCCTACGTGGAGGCGGTGTTCCTGCGGGGTACCCCGTTCCTGGGCACGGTCTCGTTCAATGCCCAGGCCCACCAGATCCCCCACGACCTGAGCCGGTTCACCTACGGGGCGCTCTACGCCGATCCTCTCCCCACCATGGGGGCAGGCATCCCTCCCAGCCTGCTGATGCAGGACATGCGCCGCCATCTGCCCCAGGCGCTGGAGCGTCACTATGCGGCCAGCGGCCGCGGGCTGGGGGATCTGTACGTCAAGATCTGCACCAGCTTCCAGAAAGCGATGTTCTGCGTCACCAACGCCGCCATCGCCGAGACCTTTCCCCACCCGCTCACGAGTGACCAGCCCCAGGAGCGCGAGGCCAACCGCCGCTATGCCCAGGCCTGGGTCGATCGGCTCAGCCTCGCCAGGATCGATTGTCTGCCGGGCTAGGTTTTCGACCATGGAGCAGCCCTGGACCCACCGACAGCGGCCCGAGCGGCTGGAGCGCCGGATCGAATTCGACGACTACGACACCACCCGCCTGTTTCTCGAGCGCCTCGGTGAACTCTCGGAACGGGAACGGCGTTATCCGGACATCAGTTTCGGCCGCACCTACGTGAATCTCACCCTGCGGGCCGAAGCGGAAGACGACCCGATCGGGGAGCCGGACCACGGCTTCGCCGCCTGCATCGACGCCCTGCTGCCGTGACCGAGCCGAACGGCCCTTCCGCGCCGGAGTCGATCGGCGACGACACTCCGGTGGATCTGCGGGCCGCCTACGACGGCACCGGTGTGAGCGAGGTGCTCGAGCAACTCGACCGGGAACTGGTCGGCCTGCGGCCGGTGAAAACCCGCATCCGGGAGATCGCTGCCCTGCTGGTGGTGGAGCGGGCGCGCAAGCAGGTGGGGCTGGCCACCGCGGCCCCGAGTCTGCATATGTCATTCACCGGCCACCCGGGCACCGGCAAGACCACCGTGGCCGAACGCATCTCGGACATCCTGCACCGGCTGGGCTACGTGCGCAAAGGTCACCTGGTCACCGCAAACCGGGACGATCTGGTCGGTCAGTACATCGGCCACACGGCTCCCAAGACCCGGGAGATCCTCAAGAAGGCGATGGGGGGCGTGCTGTTCATCGATGAGGCCTACTACCTCTATAAACCGGAGAACGAGCGGGATTACGGAGCCGAAGCGATCGAGATCCTGCTTCAGGTCATGGAGAACAACCGGGACGATCTGGTGGTGATCTTTGCCGGCTACAAGGACAAGATGGACGTGTTCTACCAGTCCAACCCTGGCCTCTCCTCCCGGGTGGCCAACCACATCGACTTTCCCGATTACACCGCCACGGAACTGCTGGCCATCGCCAAGCTGATCCTGGCGGCCGAGAGCTACCGCTTCAGCGAAGAGGCCACCATCGCCTTCTTCGAGTACATCCAGCGGCGCATGCAGTTGCCCTTCTTCGCCAACGCCCGCTCGATCCGCAACGCGATCGACCGGGCCCGCATGCGTCAGGCCAACCGGCTGTTCAACCACCACGGACGTGGGCTCACCAAGGGGGATCTGATCACGATCCAGGCCGAGGACATCACCGCCAGCCGGGTGTTCCAGGGGGAGGTGGAAGGGCTCGACCCCAGCCTCCCCCTGACCTGAGCGGGCCCGATCCGCTCAACGGCGACGGCGGCTGTCGATCTGAAGCAGGTCCCGCACCTGCTGGATCTGGCGGGCCAGGGAGGGATCCACCGCCAGTTTCTTCTCCACCTGCTCGACCGCATACATCACCGTGCTGTGGTCCTTGCCCCCGAACACATCGCCGATGCGGGGCAGGCTCAGATCCGTGCTCTGGCGAATCAGATACATGCCCACCTGCCGCGCCTGGCTCACGGCCCGTTTGCGGCTGCTGCTGCGCATGTCCTCGATCCCGACGCCGAACACCTCGGACACCTTCTCGACCACCTGCTGAGGGGTGACCTCCACCTCATTGCCGACCGGATCGAGCATCGGCGCCACCGATTCCACCGTCATCGGCAGGCCGGTGATCGAGGCGAAGGCCACGGCCCGGGTTAGGGCCCCCTCCAGCTCCCGGATGTTGGAGGTGAAGCGGCCGGCCAGGTACTGGATCAGGTCGCGGGGCAGGGCCATCCGCTCCTGTTCGGCCTTCTTGTGAAGGATCGCCATGCGCGTCTCCAGGTCCGGCGCCTGGATGTCGGCGATCAGTCCCATCGAGAAGCGCGAGATCAGCCGCTCCTGCAGCCGCGGGATCTGGCTGGGGGGGCGATCGCTGGCGATCACGATCTGACGACCCGCCTCATGCAGGGCGTTGAAGGTGTGGAAGAACTCCTCCTGGGTATATTCCTTGCCCTCGATGAACTGGATGTCGTCCACCAGGATCAGATCGGCGGCCCGGTAGCGGTCGCGGAAGGCCTGCATGCCGTCCTTGCGGATCGCCTGGATCAGATCGTTGGTGAAGGTCTCGGTGGAGACGTAGAAGACCCGGGCGTCCGGATCGATCTCAACGCGGTAGTGGCCGATCGCCTGCATCAGGTGGGTCTTGCCCAGACCCACCCCGCCGCAGAGGAAGAGCGGGTTGAATTCCCGCCCCGGCGCTTCGGCCACGGCCAGGGCGGCGGCGTGGGCCATGCGGCTGTTGGGCCCCACCACGAAACGGTTGAACACGTAGCGGGGATTGAGGCCCGGGGCGGGCCGGCGGGGGGTCTCCCCGCTGGCGGTGGCCGCGGTCACCCGGTGCCCTCCGGCAGCCGCGCCCGGCGACGGGGCGGGCCCGGTTCCGCCACCGGCCAGGCCGGCGGCCAGGGGGGCGGGCAGCTCGGCCAGGGAGGCCGTATCCACCTCGACCAGCACCGTCTGACCCGCCAGCTCGGAGGCCACCGCCGCGATCATGGTGAGGTAGTTCTTGCGCAGCCAGCCACTGGCAAAACTGTTGGGTGCCTCCAGCCTCAGCTCTCCGTGGGCGAAGGCGGTGCACCGGGCCGGACGGATCCAGGTCTCGAAGGTGGGCTTGCTCAGATTGCCCTGCAGTGCCTCCTGGACCCGGTGCCACAGCTCCTCACCCTGCTGCACCGTCCGCCCATCTCGCAGGGGCCGAATATAGGCAGCTCTCCCCTCCCCATCCGTCTTTAATGAGGCGACTCCCCGCCTGGATCCAGGACCTCCCCCATGAACCCTGACCGGTCGCCCCGACCCGCGATCTCCCGCTCCCACCGACTGGCGGCCGGGCTGAGCGGACTCCTGCTGGGAGGCTGCGGGGTGAACCTGCCCAACATGCCCAGCATTCCGAACCTGCCGGGGCTGCCGGAGCGGAGTGCGAGCGAACCGGGCCCCCAGGTGAGCGACGCGCCCCCGGCGGCCCCGCTGCAGCCCGGCAACAATTTCATCGTCAACGCCGTCAACAAGGTGGGGCCGGCCGTGGTCCGCATCGACACCGTCAAACGGGTGATCAACCCGCTGGGCGGCCTGTTCGGCGGCGGTCCGTCAATCCAGCAGCAGCAGGGTCAGGGTTCCGGCTTCATCACCCGCTCCGATGGGGTGGTGCTCACCAACGCCCACGTGGTGGAGGGCGCCAACGAGGTGAGCGTCACCCTCTCCAACGGCCGCAGCTTCACCGGCAAGGTGCTCGGCAGCGACCCCCTCACCGACATTGCCGTGGTGAAGGTGGTGGCGGAGGGACTGCCGGTGGCTCCGCTGGGGAACTCCGCCCGGGTGCGCCCGGGGGAATGGGCGATCGCCATCGGCAACCCCCTCGGACTCGACAACACCGTGACCGCCGGGATCATCAGCGCGATCCAGCGCACCAATGCCATCGGGGAAGGCCAGCGGGTTCCCTACATCCAGACCGACGCCGCCGTCAATCCGGGCAACAGCGGCGGCCCCCTGATCAATGACCGCGGTCAGGTGATCGGCGTGAACACCGCCATCCGCCAGGCGCCCGGCGCCGGCCTGAGCTTCGCGATCCCGATCAACCTGGTCAAGCAGATCGCCGCGCAGATCCTCGAGAAGGGCCGCGCCTCCCATCCCTACATCGGTGTGCGGCTGCAGGCGCTCACCCCCCAGCTGGCGCGGGAGATCAACGCCACGTCGGCGGAGTGCCGACTGCCGGAAATCGAGGGTGTGGTGGTGGTGGAGGTGCTCAAGGGCAGCCCGGCCTCCCAGGCGGGGCTCCAACCCTGCGACCTGATCGAGGCGGTGGGAGGGAAGGCGGTGAAGAATCCGTCGGAGGTGCAGCTGGCCGTGGATCAGGGAAAGGTGGGCGATCCGCTCACCATCCGGATCCGCCGGGGCGAGCAGAACCAGGAGATCTCCCTCAAGCCGGCGGAGCTGCCGAAGCAGCCCTGAGGGGATTCAGGGGGCATACCAGAAGGCGCAGCGGCGCTGCCGCGGCTCCAGTTCCCAGCCCTGGGACTCGTAGAAGCCCACCACATCGGGGTCAGCGAAGAGGCTGACCCGCTCCACCTCCATCTGGCGGAGCCGGTCGAGCACAAAGGCCATCAGCTGACGACCCAGCCCGGCCCCCTGGTACAGCGGATGGACCGCCACGTCCCAGACCGTGGCCTCCAGCACGCCATCGCCGGTGCAGCGTGCGAAGCCCACCAGGCGCGGCAGCCGCGGATCGTGGCGCCAGAGGCCAACCCGCAGCAGGCTGTGCTGGAGCGCCTTGCGCACCCGACGCAGGGGCCGGCGGCTCCAGCCCACCGCGTCGCAGAGCTTCTCGAGCTCGATCAGATCGATCTCCCGATCCAGGCTGAGAACGAGCTGCAGCTGGGGGTTGGGGCTCGGGCAGAGGCGACAGCCGGGGCCGTAGACACTGTCGAGGAGGGGGTCGCAGTCCAAACCAGACGGCCGAGGCAACGCAATGGCACGATCCTGCCCGATCCCGGCCGTTCCATAGCAGGCTGGAGCGCAGTCCCCCGGATGGGAGTGATCCCGGACGCGCTCCGCCTCGACCGCTGCCAGGCCTCCAGGCGGGCCGGGGATCTGCCGGTCGGCAGCCCGGCCCCGCTGCTGGTCTGCCTGCACGGCTGGCTGCTCTCGGGGCTGCTCTGGGCTCCCCTGGTCGCCGAGCTGAGCCCCCGCTGGAGCACCTGGTCACCGGATCTGCCGGGGTTCGGGGAGACGCCACGCCCCCGGGGCCTGCAGCCGAGCCTGGCCAGCTACGGACGCTGGGTGGCCGGCCATGGGCTGGCCGCGGCCCAGGACCGGCCGCTGGTGCTGATCGGGCACTCCCTGGGCGGTAGCGTGGCCCTCCATGCGGCGGCCCTGCTGGGCCAGCGGCTGCTGGGGATGATCCAGATCGCGGCCGGCGGCGGCGTGTATCAGCCCCGGGCCTTCGCCCGGCTGCGGCAGGGGGGATCGCTCCTGCTGCGGCTTCGACCGGGCTGGCTGGCGGGGTTGCCGGGCACCGGGGCGATCCGCAGCCCGCTGCTGGCGGACCGCCGGGCGGCACTCGGCCTGCTGGCCTGCAGCACCAACCGGGGGGCGGTGCGGCAGTTGCCGTCCCTGACGGCCCAGCTGCGGGTGCCGAGTCTCTGGATTGCCGGCAGCCGCGACCGGGTGATGGAACTCCGCTACGTGCGCCACCTGGCCGGCTACGCGCCGGACCATCAACTGACGGTGCTTGACGGCTGCGGACATCTGCCGATGCTCGAAGCCCCCCGCCCCCTGGCGGCCCTGATCGATCGGTGGCTGGAGCAGCTTGTGGCCCGGGGCGGGGGGACACCCGGGGCAGGATGACTCAGAGCCGGGCCAGGCCCTGCTCCTGCAGCTCGGCCAGCTGGGCGTAGAGGCCGCCGGAGAGCCGCAGTTCCCCATGGGTGCCCTGCTCGATCAGCCGGCCCCGCCGCAGCACCAGGATCCGGTCAGCGGCCTCCACGGTGGCGAGGCGGTGGGCGATCACGATGGCCGTGCGGGCCCGCAGCAGCCGGTCGAGGTCACGCTGCAGCGTGGCTTCGGTGGAGGGATCCAGGAAGGCGGTGGCCTCATCCATCACCAGCACCGAGGGATTGCGGATCGCGACGCGGGCCACCGCCAGCAGCTGCCGCTCTCCGGAGGAAAGGTTGCCGCCCCGCTCCCGCAGTTCGGTGTCGAGGCCGTCGGGCAGGCGACTCAGCAGGGGCTCCAGGCCCAGCTCACGGCAGAGCCGCTCCAGCTCGGCCGGCTCGATCGCCGCATCGAGCCGCAGGTTGTCGGCCACGTTGCCGCTGAACAGGAAGGTGTCCTGCAGAACCACCCCGAGCCTCTGGCGCAGGGTGAGGCTGGGCAGCTCCCGGATGTCGACACCATCGAGCAGGATCCGGCCCTGCTGCGGCTCGTAGAGGCGGCAGAGCAGCCGGATCACGGTGGTCTTGCCGGAGCCGGTGGGGCCAACCAGGGCGACGTGCTCGCCCGGGCGGATCCGGAAGCTCAGGTCCGTGAGGATCGGGTCATCGGGCCGGTAGGCGAAGCTGACGTTCTCGAAGATCACCTCTCCGGCGCTGGCGCGCTGCTCTCCCGAGAGCAGGGCCGCCCGGCTGCGCCGGGAGGGTTCCAGATCCTGGATCTCGATCGGCTGCTCCAGCAGCTCGCCGATCCGCTCGAGGGCGGTGAGGCCCCCCTGGATCTGGGTGAAGCGTTCCGCCAACTGGCGCAGGGGATCGAACAGGCGCTGGGAGAAGAGGATGAAGGTGGTGAGGGTACCCAGCCCCATCGAGCCGCTGGTGACCATCCAGCCCCCGAGGGCCAGCACCACAGCCACGGCGGTGAGCGACACCCACTCCAGGAAGGCGGAAATGGCGCTGTCGAAGAAGATCGTCCCCCCCACGGCCTGGCGGTAGGCGTTGGTGGTGACGGCGAAGCGATCGCTGTTGGTCCGCTCGCGGCGGAACATCTGGACCACCTCGAGGCCCTGCAGGTTCTCCTGCAGATCGGCATTGAGCTGGCTGAGTTCCTCGCGCACCCGGTAGTTGGAGCGGCGGAACCGGCCCTGCAGCCAGAGGATCACCAGGGTCACCGGCACCTGGCTGACCAGCAGCAGGGCGCCGAGGCGGGGCTCGATGCTGACCATCGTGACACCGATCACCAGCAGGGTGACCAGATCGGCGATCACCCCGACGGCCCCGCTGCCGAACACCTCGGCGAGGGCATCGACATCACTGGTGAGACGGGTGAGCAGCTTGCCGACCGGGGTGCGGTCATGGAAGCGGAGGGAGAGCTCCAGCGCATGGCGGAACAGATCGGCCCGGATGCTGGCGGTGAGCCGCTGCCCGACCGCCTGGACGCTGTAGCTCTGGGCCCCCTGCAAGGCCAGCCGCACCAGGACCGCCCCGAACAGCAGCAGCACCAGGGTGCGCATCGCGGCGGACACACTCAGGCCACTCAGCCAGGAGACGGTGGGCTCCCCCCGCAGGACGGAGATGGCCTGGCCCACCAGCAGGGGCTGGATGGCACCAGCCAGGGCCACCGGCACCAGCAGCACCAGCACCAGCGTCAGGCGGCGCCGGTCCCGGCGGAGATAGGGCAGCAGACGCAGCAGGCGCTGGCGGTCAAGGGCGGCCATCAGTGCAGGGGGGCGGCCGGGGTGAGCAGCCGGGAGGCCGGATCGGCGGCCGCGATGCGATCGACGATGGCCTGCAGGGCGCCCCCATCAAGACGCAGGGCGAGGGGATGGCCCACCAGGCGAGCGGTGCTGTGGAAGAGATCCTCGATCGCCACCAGGCCGTTCTCCCGGAGAGTGCGGCCAGTGGCCACCAGGTCCACGATCGCCTCCGACATGCCGGTGATCGGGCCGAGCTCCACCGACCCGGTGAGATGGATCAGGTCCACCGGCAGGTCCAGCGCGTCGAAGAAGGTTTCGGCGCAGCGCACGAATTTGCTGGCTACCCGGCAATGGGCGGGCAGGTCGGCGACCCGGCGGTAGCCGCTGTCGCTCCGGACGGCCACGGCCATGCGGCAGCCTCCGAAGCCGAGGTCGAGCAGGGGGGCCACCGGCAGCTGGTGTTCGCGCAGCACGTCGTCCCCCACCACACCCAGCTGGGCCTGGCCGTAGGCCACGTACACCGGCACATCGGCGTTGCGCACCAGCAGGGCCCGGGCGGTGCCACAGGGGCTGGGGACCATCAACTGGCGGTTGTCGGGGTCGAGCAGGGCACGGAAATCAAGACCGGCGGCGGCGAAGCGCCGCACCGAATCCTTGAGCAGTGCTCCCTTGGCCAGCGCGACGGTGATCATGGGCGTACACCGCAACGTGGACTGTACCGATGGGAGTGTCGAGGAGCGAGACCGGCCAGCGGGCACCGGCGCGGCAGGTGGACCTGATTCCGGTGCTCCGCGACAATTACATCTTCGTGCTCTCCGACGGAGCGGAGGCGGTGGTGGTGGATCCGGCGGTCGCCGATCCGGTGATCGACTGGCTGGAGCAGCGGGGACTGGAACTGGTGGCGGTGCTCCAGACCCATCACCACAGCGACCACATCGGCGGCACTCCCGCCCTGCTGCGCCGCTGGCCCGCTGCGGCCGTGATCGCCGCCGCCGCCGACCGTGACCGCATCCCGTTCCAGACCCAACCGGTGGCGGGGGGCGATCGCCTCACCCTGCTGGGCCGCTCGGTGGAGGTGATCGCCGTGCCGGGCCACACCCGCACCCATCTGGCCTTTCATCTGCCGGCCACCGGGGAGGCTGGGGCGGAGCTGTTCTGCGGCGACACCCTCTTCGCCGGCGGCTGCGGGCGCCTGTTCGAGGGCACCCCCGCCCAGATGCACCAGTCGCTGCAGCGGTTCGCGGCCCTGCCGGAGGAGACCCGGGTCTGGTGCGCCCACGAGTACACCCTGGCCAACCTGCGCTGGGCGGCGGCGAGCGGGGCGGTCTCCGGGATGGGGACGGCCATCCGCGAGCGCCTGTTCGCCGTGGAGGCGCTCAGGCGCTCAGGCCGCCCCACGATCCCCAGCACGATCGCGCTGGAGAAGGCCACCAACCTGTTTCTGGCCGCCCCCGACGCCGGCCGGCTCGCCCTGCTGCGCCGCAGCAAGGACCAGTGGTCATGACCCCCCACACCCGCCCCAGGCACCGGTATCCGTCCGCAGGGGGCGCAGGGCCTGGCGGGACGGGAAGAGGATCGGCTGCTCCCCCGGGCGGATCCGCAGGCGACAGCGCAGACCGATCCCATGGTCCTGCTCCAGGGGCAGGCGCAGCCGCAGGGGGGGCAGTGGGGCGGCCTCGCCCCCCAGCCGCACCCGATAGAGCCATTCCCGACCGAGAAATTCCCGGGCCGTCACCGTGGCGGACCCCGAGGGATCGGGCACGAGTTCGAGGGCGTCCTGGCCCACCAGCACCTCCAGGGGGCTCTCCTGCCAGGGGGCGTCGGGGGGAGAAGGGTCCTCGTGGCCGGCCGGCCGCGCCCGCTCATCCCGCTGACCCGCCGGGGCCCGCTGAGGTTCGGCGGGCTCCAGCCTGCCGAGGGCGGTGTGGATGCAGCCGCCCGAGCGGCTGGCCGGCAGCAGGTTGGCCTGCAGCACGAACCGACCGACGAAAGCGCTCGCCGGGGCGGTGACCAGATCGCGGGGGCTGGCGCACTGGTGCAGCCGGCCAGCCTGCAGCACGCCGACGCGATCGCAGATCGCCAGGGCTTCCTCCGGGTCGTGGGTGACGATCAGCCCGCTGGCGCCGCAGCGGCTGAGCACGTCCGGCAGTTCAGCGCGCAGGCGCTGACGTACCTCCACATCCAGGTTGGAGAAGGGTTCATCGAGCAGGAGCAGGGATGGCCCGGGCGCCAGGGCCCGGGCCAGGGCCAGGCGCTGACGCTGGCCGCCGGAGAGCTCATGGGGATAGCGCCGCTCCAGCCCGGCGAGGCCGAGCAGATCCAGGAGCCAGGCGGCCCGGCGGCGGTCCTGGCGGGGCCGCAGTCCGAAGCCGACGTTGCCCCAGGCATCCAGATGCGGGAACAGGGCGTAGTCCTGGAACAACATGCCGACGCCCCGGCGCTCAGGGGGTTGCCAGCCGTGGGGACCGGCCACCTCGCGCCCGTCGATCAGCACCCGGCCCCGCTCGGGGCGCTCGAAGCCGGCGATCAGCCGCAGCAGGGTCGTCTTACCGCAGCCGGACGGTCCGAGCAGACCCACCAGATCCCCCTCACCCAGGGTGAGGTCGACCCCCTGCAGGGTCCAGTCCCGTCCAGCTCCGCCATAGCGGTGCCAGACCCCCTCCAGCCGGGCCCGCTCCAGGGGGGCGTGCCCGCCCGACCGCTGCAGGACCCCTGCCGCGGGCGCCGGCGGCCCCGTGACCGGGGGGCGATCCGAAGCGTCCAGCGAGGGGTGCGAAGGGGGTCTGACGATGGAGGGGGACCGTAAGCTCAGCCCACCATCCTGCCCCGCCATGGCCAGCGCCAGCACCGCCGAGGCGATCACCACCGCCGCCGCTCCGGCACCGGTGGGTCCCTACAACCAGGCGGTGCGCGCCGGCGGGCTGTTGTTCTGCTCCGGACAGATCGCCCTGGACCCCAGCACCGGTGAGCTGGTGGGAAGGGGGGACGTGGAGGCGGAAACCGTGCAGGTGCTGGCCAATCTGTGCGCGGTGCTGGCAGCGGCGGGGTGCTCCCCCCAGCAGGTGGTGCGCACCACGGTGTTCCTCACCGACCTCGCCGATTTCGCCCTGGTGAACGCGCTCTACGCCGGGACCTTCGGCGCCGGGGTGTCCCCGGCCCGGGCCTGCGTGCAGGTGGCGGCCCTGCCGAAGGGAGCCCGGGTGGAAATCGACTGCATCGCCGTCAGCGACTGACGCCCCCAGGACATGGTGGTGGGTCCCGCGGCACCCACCACCATGTCCGGTAATGAAGGTGACAGTCACCAGCTGGCACAGGCTCCAGGATGGAATGGTGCATGCGTACGCTCGATGGCGTTCTCCTCCCTACATCCGGCTTCCGCCGCCCAGCGCGCCGGGTCCCAGCGTCTCTACCGGCTGGTGGATCAGCAATGCTCGCCGCACCCGGTGCTCGATGACCACTTCGATTCGATGGAAGCCGCCTGGGAGGCGGCCCTTGCCTGGTGGAAGGAACAGACCCGAAGCGGGGAAGAGCCGATCGGCATCGGTGTGGAGGTGAGCACCGCCCACGGTGACTGGCGCACCCTGCGCTATCCAGGCGGCTGGCCCGGCTGTGTGGGCTGAGGCCCACGTCCCCCGACAGGTAAAGTGCGGCCAACGGGGCGTGGCGCAGCTTGGTAGCGCGGGTGCTTTGGGAGCACTAGGTCGCAGGTTCGAATCCTGTCGCCCCGATTGACTCAAATCCATTCCAGCACAAGGCTTTCCAACCTTGAGACAGGACCTGAGACTCACCACTCAAATCAGGCCCGTGTGAGATGTGTGTGAACCATCGCCCTGGGGGGCGGCCTTCCCAGCTTCTGGGCCAGCTGCGTGGGGCACCACCACCGGTAGGGTTTGCCAGGGTTCGCCCCCACGTGTATGGTGTGAGTTGAGCAGAGCGGATGCCTCCGGGGATCTTCTTGCGGCTGTCCCGCGCCATTAGTTCATCAGAGACGCGGGGTGGTAACCAAAAGCCCATGGCGGTGCAGCCAGCGGGGGCTCCTGACTGATGGCAGGTAATAGCGAAGCACCCGTCACCTGATCGAGGAACCAGCGGAAAACAGAGATCTGACCCTTCAAAAGGGAGTTCTCATCTTTCCGCAAAGGCCCGATTCGCAGCCTGGAACAGCTGCCAGGGGAGAGAAGATCCGACCGGAGGCATAGGCGGGCGGGGGAGCAAGGACTCCCGGTCAGCTGCTGAACCCAAAAGGTTCAATGTCCACGACTACTAGATGGGCCACAACGGCCGAAACATGTGCCCTTCTGCGGATTGGGCGAAGTTCATTGTTGGGGATGCGCGATCGCGGCGAGTTGATCGTCGGGCTCCACTACTTCAAGCCAGCGCTTAACCGCATCCGCTGGAATCCTGAAGCGGTTCTCTCCACCCTAATCGAGCGGACCCCCACCAAGGGGATGCCAGCTTCTGCGAAGGCTGAGCGCGCTGCCGAGACCTACGACATGGCGGGGCTCGAAGCATGAAAAACCCCTCGTTTGTGGCGGGGGGAGTTCAACAAAAAACCACCCCTCAGTTTACGGCTTCGGATCTGGCTCTTCTGCCATCTTCCTGGCTTCCAGCCTTGCTGCCAATCGGCACCAACAAACGACCCCGGGACCCCGCTACAGGGAGCGGCAAAGGCTGGAACCACTGGCCTGCCTTCACCACCGAGGCACTCGCCCTGGCCCCCGCCATCGGCCTACGGCTGGGCCCGATCAGTGGTGGAACCCTGGCCCTCGACTTCGACGGCCCAGAGGCTGAAACCACCTTCCTGGACCTGTTCGGCAGACCCAGCGCCGACCTTCCGCCTTCGATCAGCTGGACCAGCGGGAAGCCGCATCGCCGGCAGATCGCGTTCAAGGTGCCAGGCAACCGCTGGGCCGACCTTGACCGCCGCCAGGCAAAGGACGGCGCGCTGGAGATCCGCTGGACTGGCCAGCAGTCAGTCATCCTCGGCGCCCACCCCGAGACGAGCGGCTACCGCTGGGTCGAGGGCTGCGCCCCTTTGGAGGTGGACCCGTGGGGGGTGGAGCTGGCCGAGGCCCCTGATTGGCTGCTGGACCGGATGCCACGCAAGACCGGGGCACCAGCCCCCACGTTGCCCCTGGAGGCCCAGCCCCAGGTTATGGGGATGGGGGTAGCCGTGCCCTTCCGCTCCTTCCTGTCGAGGGAGACCGCCGATCTAATCGACAAGGGCAGCACCGCCGGCAACTGCAACGACGACGGCATGAGGCTCAGCCTTGAGCTGGTGGCGGTGGAAGCCTGGCTGCGCCAGCAGGGTGCCAGGCCCGACGAAACCGCAAGAGAAGCCTATGCCGCCTACCTAAGCAACTGCCCCGAGACGATCAAGGGGGAACCCTTCGACCACGGCAAGGCATGGCAAAGATTCGAAGGTGCGGCCGGCAGGAACCCGACCACTTCGACCCCCGAGGGCAAACTGCTGGATCGCCTGCAGTTCCACACCCGAGGCGGCAGGCCCAGCGGTAACGGCAAGGGAACCCCGCCAGCGGAGCCACACACACCGCCGAGGGGCCATGTGGTGGGGCACTCCACCAATGCCGCCGCCTTTGAGCAACAGCGGCAGAAACCGGAGCACACCCGCCGCGGTGCGCAAGCTGCCCGATCAGCCAGCGAGGGTGGAGGGGGGGGCGGGAACGGAAGCAGTAATTCCGCAACCGCTCCACTGCCCACCGTCTCCAGCTGCGGGGACGGCGGGGATTGGGGGGGCGGTGCTGGTGCTGCGCCCGCCGATGGCGAGGATTGCCCCTTCCTCGCGGGCATTGACGCCCTCGCGGCAGCCTGCGGCGGTGCTGACGTTGACTTGGCCTCGATCATCCCCCCCAACCTCTACCGCCACCTCTCCGCCGTCAGCACCCGCCAGAGCTACAGGCCCCTGCTCAAGTTCCTGACGTTCGCCACCGCCTTCTCCGGTGCGCTGCCCCTGGAGAGTTCCATCCACCTTTCGGAGGAGGAGGAGTTCTCTCAGCCGCTGGCGCTTTGGCTGCTGGTTGTCATGCACTCCGGCGAGAACAAGTCCTCTTTGATGGGGCGGCTGTTCCTCAAGCACTGGCAGACGGCTGTCCAGCAGCGTCTGAAGAACGCCTATGAGGACGGGCCGCTGCAGGAGTGGCGCACGGCCATGGACGCCTGGGAGCAGGATCGCAACCGCAACACTCACCCCGGCCCCATGCCGTCCGAGCCAAAGACCATCATCAGCGGGGATCTGACGCACCAGGGCGTCAAGAAGAACGCGGCGGCCATGTTCCAGCACAAGTGGGCAAACCGCAGCACCATGGTCTTTCAGGACGAGGGGGATGCCCTCCTGAGCGCTGCAAACAGCAAGGAAGGCAAGGCCCTTCGTGGCTGCTTTCTCTCTAGCTACGACGGCGGCGGTTCCGTCGACGGCAAAGCCACGGACGACTGCAACCACTCCTACGGCGCCTCCCGCCTAGCTCTGCTGGTCTGCGTTCAGTCGGAGGTCTACAAGGAGTCCACCTCGGACGCTGACGGCGTCGGCTTCGCCTCCCGGTTCTGCATCGTCACCCAAAACGAGGTGCGCAACAGCCCACCCCAGGAACGCGATCCCGCCGCAATTCAGCGCACCGAGGAGGCCAATGCCTTCTTCTGCGAACTGCTGTCGCTCGCCGCCGTTTGCAACGACTTCCGATTGACACTCTCCGACGATGCCTTTCGTCTGTTCAGCAGCCTGCGGGTTGAGATCGAGAAGGCCCGTCTCCTGCACCCGCCGGGCAGCGCCCATCGGAAGGTGATCAGCAAGGACGCCGGCCGGCTTGGGCGCTTCGTCGGCCTCCTTCATGTTTTGGAGGCCCTGGACGACACCCCGCCACGCGACAAGGGCGACAGGGCGATTGTTCGGCCGCGCATCCCCCCGGTCGTGCAGGTTGAAACGGTCCAGCGGGGCTGGGCCTTGCTGCAGGTGGTGAGTAGCGACACCAGCGCCTCGCGGGTGGAGGTGAGTGATCCGAACGCGGCCATGGTCGCGGCGTTCCAGTCGCGGGCGCTGGCCAGCGAGGGGGAGGCGATCCCGCTAGGGAGACTGCGGACGAGCCATCCGTCCCGTACGCGCCCCAGTGGCCAGCAGGCGCTGGTAATCGCCCAGGCCCTGACCTCTAGGGGGTACGGGGTCGTCACACCAACCGTCAACGGGCGCGGGTGGCAGTACCAGGGCTGGCGGCCGCTTTCTGCGTCTGATCGTCGCGGCTGACCCGCCGCTGCGCCACGTCGGGAGCAAGCCCCCAGATCGCAACTTGTGACTGCGATCTGGGGGCTTGCCATTCCTCGTCCAGGGTTGGCCAAGGTTGGTTGAGGTGGAGGTTGGCCAACCTTCGATCAACCCAGTGGCCAACCACGTGACCAACCATGGAGGGTTGGTCGGGAATCTAGAGAGAGAGGGTTAAATCTCCCTCTCTCTCTAGGTTCTTTGGACCAACCCTGCCCCCCTGAACCCCAAGGTTGGTCGGGATGGACCTCCGCCCGCATCTCTCCGCATCGCTGCCCCAAGGCGGTGGCGGAGAGATGGTCGAGGGCGTGCAGAAAGATCCGAACCCCTCTTCTTCTGACCAACCTCGCCCGAGATCCATTGTTATGACTAGGATTATTGGGTTGGCGCAAGGTTGGCAATGAGGTTGGTCAAGGCTTGCCGCACCACCCCTTGGCCAACCCTCGACGCACACGCCCACGGCGCCCGTCTGTCTGCTGCTGAGGCCCTGACGCCTCTGGTCTGCAATCCACTAGGTGAGCAGGGCGCGGGCTGGCGTGTCCCACAGCTGCATCCAGTCCACCAGGCCCTGGTGGACAGCCAGGCGGTGAAGGTGCGCCAGTCCTTCCGGTAGGCAGCGCGGGTCTCGGCGCCCAGCTGGGCCTGGAGAGCAGCAGCCAAAGGGTCCACACCCCCCTGGGCGGCCCACCGCAGGGCCAGGGCAGACGCCTGCCAGTCGGTGGAGGGAACGGGGGCCAGCGTGGGGTGGCGGATGTCCGAGGACGTCGCAAGATGTGCGGGAGGCATGGGCCAAAGGGGGCGAGCGGAAATTGAGCTTTCCGTGCGCCACAACCCTTTCCTGGATGTCCCCGGACGTCCATCGACGTCCACCTAAACCACCGCACGCCACCCCATGAGGCCTTCCCTCCCCCGTCCCATGGTTGCTGCTGCTGCTGCACTCCTTCTTCTCGCCACCCCTGCCGCGTCCTTTGCTGGAGAGTGTCCTTACCTACCAGGCACGGAGATGTCCATAGTTAGGTCAACAGCTGGGATTAAAGTAGATAATGGCCCAGAAATCCCGTGCAGACTTTCTAGCTCTAGCGGTGAGCCGCTCTCTGGCTCCACCTACACCGAGATCTACAGTTGTGGCACATTAAAGCTGAAGATTGACAGGCTTGGGTTGCTAGGTGTATTGAGGCGCATCCAAGCAAAAAGGACGCCTCCTGATGACAGCTATACGTTGATTGATAAGAGGGGTAAGATATTCAGTCTGAACTCGCTGCTTGGCACCAGCACCGAGCCCAAGGAGCTCAAAGAGAAAACGTGTAGCTCCGACGGAAATAGCGAAACCGAAGTTAGCGTGGTCAATCGCAATACTGACGTAGTGCGCGTTGTATTTACCAGACGCACCTGGTCTAAGCGGGTAGCAAAGCCAAGACCCCAGCTCTGATACTCGATAGACCCCTCCCGTCCCAACTACACGCACCCCGCCTCCATGTCCGAGACCGTCCTGGACCGCGTGCCAGTCAGCCAGGCCCAACACCATCACCCGTAACGATGCGGCGAGGGATCAGGCCACGGCGGCAGCTGAGCAGCTGCGCCCGCTCCTGGCGGCACTGAAAGCTCAGGGGGCCAGCTTGCGAGCAATGGCAGCTGCGCTGGCTGGCGCCGGCTGCACCACCCGTAACGGCAAGCCGCTGAGCCCTTCCACCGTCGCCCTGAAGCTGCAGCGCCTGGGACTGGCCTGAACTGTTCTTGGGGAGGATTTACCAAAGCCATGGCTGAGCCAATTTTTCATGAAACGACTTATTTTCTAGAATTGCTCCTAGCGTTTCATGAGCAGATGACCTTATTCTTATGTGGGAGAAGCCAGTAGCAGCATGGGTCCCACTATCAGAGCCGTCTTGGGCCGGCGCTATTCCCACTGCCCTGTTGCTGATCTGTGCTGAATGTGACCGCTAAATCTGACCAGGATTGTCGCTCGGTTGCTGTTGGTGTCGTCGCCATGGCCCTGTCGATGACTGCAGTCCTCATCTCGCCAGCCCAAGCTCTGACCGTTGATGAAGAGAGCGTTTTGCGGACTCTCTGCCGGGCTGGTCTAAAAGCCAACGGCGGTATCTGGGCTTCCGAGCCGGTTAATTCCGCCATCGCCACCTTGGCATTCGGACGGGACTGGCCTGATAGCGCTCAGGCCACCGCTTACAAGACGTGCAATGCCCGCCGTTATCTGCCCTGAGGGCCGAGGGGCACAGATGTTGTATCCGCTGAGCCTGTCCGAGGCGCCCGCCGTCAGAGCCGCCTTGGGGCCGCAGGGGGGGGGGCCATGGTTCCACGGAGCAGTCCACTAGAAATCTTTGGCCGGTCGGGATTTCCTATTTCTTTCAATCTTGTTTTTACCTGTAGAACAGTTCCATCATCGTTGATTAGCTATTGTGAGACAAGTTGCATGGCCGCGACTTGGGTCGTCCGCCTGTCCATCCAATCGTTGATCTCTCAGGGGCCAGGTTCAATTCCTGGACATTCTTGCAATGCACCACACCAGGAAAGGGAATGACGATGACTCGATATGTTTGCCGTTGTGACTGTGGATTTGAAGAGGACAGGCCGATAGATAACATTGTTAGAGGGCTTTCCAGGTGTTGCGGAAAGTTCTGCAAAGGCCAGCAGCTCAGGGCAAAAATTGAGTTGTGGCGCGAAATAAACAGAGAGGAGAGCTGTACTAGATCCTAGTACTCACAAGATTTAGAGATGGAGAGAAGTATGAGGTGGGTGCCTTTTATTGGACATCCTGGGCCCCTGTCATCGTTAACCCTGGGCGGGAGGAACAGGGTTCGGTCTCAGTGTAGACCTCATGGGGAGTTCTGCCTCCCAGTGCACTGTGGGGTCTTCCATGGCAATACCTCCATAGGAAGCGGGCCAGGCTGATTTCAGCGTCCCAGCCGTCGCTGTAGGCACGCAGGTACACCTCCTCATACTTGACCGTTCGCCACAGCCTCTCCACCAGGATGTTGTCGTAACAGCGCTTTCGGCCCGACCAGCTGATCTTGATCTCCTTAGCCTGCAGCCGGGCCACAAAGTTTCCAGAGGTGAATTGGCAGTGTCAGGCGACAGCGAAAACTGGCCCAGATGCGACACGAAATCTGGCCCCCCTCT
>NZ_JBSJOZ010000007.1:0-122850 GCF_056633155.1 Cryptocyanus atlanticus LEGE 06306 | reverse complement strand
GGCGGGCTCTCGAGAGCCTCAAGGGCCCGGCGCCATCAGCCGGCAAAGCGGTCGGCCGCGGGGCCGCTGACCCCCACATCCGCACGGAACAGTGCCCCCGCCAACGGCTGCTGCTGGCAGGCCTCGGCCCTGAGGCCACGGCGGGCGGTGGTGATGAACAGACGATCCATCGACGGCCCGCCAAAGCAGCAGGAGGTGACCTGGGCACAGGGCAGGTCGACGATCCCGATGCAGGTACCGGTGCGAGGGTTCCAGCGGGTCACGGCCGCGCCGCCGTAGAGGGCAATCCAGAGCATGCCCGCGTGATCGATCGTCATGCCGTCGGGCAGGGCGTTCCAGTGGGCGGGGATCTCCAGAACAGCCCGGGCTGGTCCGGCCAGCTCGCCTTCGGGGGTGAGGGGATACGCCACCACCTGGAGGGTGGGGGAATCGATCAGATAGAGGCAGGACGCCTCCAGGTCCCAGGCCAGACCATTGGAAATGGTGAGGTTCGTCACCTGGCAACGACTCTGGAGGGACGGCTCCAGGCACCAGAGGGCCCCGGCCCCCGGGGTGAAGTCCAGGGCCATCGATCCCGCCCAGAAGCGGCCCCAGGGATCGCACTTGCCGTCATTGAACCGGTTCAGGGGTCGATCGCCTTCCGGATCGTGCACAGCGGTGAGCTGGCCGGACCCGGGATCGAGTCGGTGGAAGCCGTTGGCGCAGGCCGCCAGGAGATCTCCCCGTGCGGTCGGGACGACGCAACCCACCGGGCTGGCGAGCTCCAGCCAGCGGTTGTGGCGGCTCTCCGGGTCAAACAGGCCGACCCGATGCCCCTCAATATCGACCCACAGCAAGCGATGGGTCTCGGCCCACCAGGCGGGTCCCTCGCCCAGGATCGCCCGGGCGTCCAGGACGCACTCGGCGGACCAGCGGGGCAGGGACACATCGAACGATCGGCGCTGCGGGGGAGTCTGACGCGTGGTCCGGCCCGGCAGGAGGGCGGCTGCCTACGCTCGTGCCAGCGTCAACCACCCATGGGCAGCAGCTTCGGGCACCTGTTTCGGATTCAGACCTTCGGCGAGTCCCATGGGGGAGGGGTGGGAGTGATCGTCGATGGTTGCCCGCCTCGTCTGGAGCTGGATCTGGAGGCCATCCAGGCGGACCTGGACCGCCGCAGACCCGGTCAGAGCAGGATCACCACCCCCCGCAAGGAGGACGACCGTGTCGAGATCCTCAGCGGCCTGCTGGATGGGGTGACCCTGGGAACGCCGATCGCCATGGTGGTGCGCAACAGGGACCAACGCCCCGGCGATTACAAGGACATGGCAGCGGCGTACCGCCCCTCCCACGCCGATGCCACCTATCAGGCGAAGTACGGCATCCAGGCCCGCAGCGGCGGCGGAAGGGCCTCGGCGCGGGAAACCATCGGACGCGTGGCGGCCGGCGCGATCGCCAAACAGCTGCTGGCCCGGGCCGGAGGCACCGAGGTGATCGCCTGGGTGAAGCGGATCCACACGATCGAGGCCGCCATCGAGGCGGCCACCGTGACCCAGGAGTCGGTGGAGGCCACCATCGTGCGCTGTCCGGATCGGGCGGTGGCGGAACGGATGATCGAGCGGATCGAAGCGATCGGCCGCGACGGCGACTCCTGCGGCGGGGTGATCGAGTGCGTGGTGCGGCGCCCGCCGGTTGGGCTGGGCATGCCCGTGTTCGACAAGCTGGAGGCGGATCTGGCCAAGGCGATGATGTCGTTGCCGGCCACCAAGGGCTTCGAGATCGGCTCCGGCTTCGGCGGCACCCTGCTCAGGGGCAGCGAACACAACGACGCCTTTCTGCCCACAGGCGATGGACGCCTGAAAACAGCCACCAACAATTCCGGGGGCATCCAGGGGGGCATCAGCAACGGCGAGGAGATCGTGCTGCGGGTGGGCTTCAAACCCACCGCCACCATCCGCAAGGAGCAACGGACGATCGATCCCTCCGGAGCCGCCACCACCCTGGCCGCCAGGGGCCGCCATGATCCCTGCGTGCTGCCAAGGGCGGTGCCGATGGTGGAAGCCATGGTGGCCCTGGTGCTGGCGGATCACCTGCTGCGTCAGCAGGGGCTGTGCGGCCTCGGGTCGTGAGCGGGGGGATCCGGGATCGGCTCACCGGATGAGCCCTTGGGGGCGACGGGGCCGGGCGGGGAAGTGGCGCTCGGAGGACAGACCGCCCTGGCCAGCCGACGGCCGCCGGAGGCCGAGTGCCGGCTGCGGTAGGAGAGCACCAGAGCCCATTCCTCCTCGGTGATCCCGGCCGGCCGGCTGCCATGGAGATCGACGAGACCGGCCGCCTTCTCGATATCGGCCATCAGGTTCTTCCAGGAGGTGGCGAAGCGCTTGTCGGACTGAGACTTGGCAGCGCTCTCGATCAGGGTCTCGACGACGCCGGCCGGAGCGACCTTCTTGCGACGACGGTTGAAGATCTCCTTCTGCAGATGGGTGATCAGGGCATCGGCCTGGCCGCTGATCCGAATCGTGAGCTGGGACATCACCGGGGCACGTGTCATCCCAGTGCTAATCACGCCGTCGCGGCGGTGCCACGGGGTGATCGTCACGCTCACGGAGCCATGCGGCTGCAGCGGGAGCGACCCGCCAGCCAGGCTCGAACAGCGCCGAGCCCAGCGCCACGGCATCAACCGCACCGGAGAGCCAGAGCGGAAGCTCCTCCGGACGGAGACCGCCGGCCGCGATGCAGAAGGGCAACGGCCCCAGGGGAGCGGCCAGCTGCCCCCAGTAGGCGGACCCGAGGGGTGCCGCCGGGAAGAGCTTGACGAGCGGGCAGCCCATCAGGCGGGCCCGGTGCACCTCGCTGGGGGAGAAGACCCCCGGAACCAGGACGATGCCAAGCCGAGAGGCCTGGGCCAACAGGGCGGGATCGAGGATCGGCGAAACGGCGAAGCGGAGCCCGGCCTCGGCGACCGCCACCAGAGCGGGCCCGTCACAGATGGACGCGGCCCCGAACCGGATGGCCGGGAAGCGGCGCTGCAGCTCCCGGCACTCCAGACTCCACCCCCCCACCGGAGTCCAGGCGATCTCCACATGGACCAGACCGACCGCCTCGAGCTGCTCGATCGCCGGGACCGCCGCCAGGGGGGTGGCGGGGCGCAGCACGGCCAGCAGGGGCTGGGAGCGGAGGGACTCGATCAGGACGGAGGGGTTCAGCTCGGAGGCAACCGGATCAGATGTAGGCGGCCACCCGCACGTCACTGCGGATCAGCAGCTCCTGCAGCTCTTCGGCATCGACGGTCTCCTTCTCGACGAGGATCTCGGCCAGCTCATCGAGCACGGAGCGGTTCTCGAGCAGCACCCCCTTGGCCCGGCGATACGCCTCATCCACCAGCAGACCGACCTCCTCATCGATGGCGGCGGCGGTGTCTTCGGAGAAGTCCCGTTCGGCGCCGATGTCCCGTCCGAGGAACATGCCCCCCTGGGAGCGCCCCAGGGCCACCGGACCGAGCCGGTCACTCATGCCGAAGCGGGTGATCATCTGGCGGGCGACACGGGCCACCTGTTGCAGGTCGTTGGAGGCGCCGGTGGTGACCTCGTCTTCGCCGTAGACGATCTCCTCGGCGACCCGGCCTCCGAGGGCCACCGCCATCTGGTTCTGCAGGTAGGCGCGGGAGTAGAGACCCGACTCCATCCTCTCCTCACTGGGAGTGAAGAACGTGAGGCCACCGGCCTGGCCGCGGGGAATGATGCTGATCTTCTGAACCGGGTCGTAATCGGGCATCAAAGCGCCGACGAGGGCATGGCCCGACTCGTGGTAGGCCACCAGGCGCTTGCGCTTCTCGCTCATCACCCGATCCTTTTTCTCCGGACCCGCCATGACGCGCTCGATCGCGTCGTTCACCTCATCCATCGAGATTTCAGTGAGCTGCCGGCGGGCCGCCAGAATCGCCGCCTCGTTGAGCAGGTTGGCCAGATCGGCCCCGGTGAAGCCGGGGGTGCGGCGGGCGACCTTGTCGAGATCGACGTCCTTGGCGAGGGTCTTGCCGCGGGCATGCACACCGAGGATCTGCAGCCGGCCCGCATAGTCGGGACGATCGACCACCACCTGGCGGTCGAAGCGCCCCGGGCGCAGCAGGGCCGAATCGAGCACATCGGGGCGGTTGGTGGCGGCCACGATGATGATGCCGGTGTTGCCCTCGAAGCCATCCATCTCGGTGAGCAGCTGGTTGAGGGTCTGCTCCCGCTCGTCGTTGCCACCCCCGAGACCCGCGCCGCGCTGGCGGCCCACGGCATCGATCTCGTCGATGAAGACGATGCAGGGGGCATTCTTCTTGGCCTGCTCGAACAGATCGCGCACGCGGGAGGCACCCACGCCCACGAACATCTCCACGAACTCCGAGCCGGAGATCGAGAAGAAGGGAACGCCGGCCTCACCGGCGACGGCCTTGGCCAGCAGCGTCTTGCCGGTGCCCGGAGGTCCCACCAGAAGCACCCCCTTGGGGATCTTGGCGCCGACGGCGGTGAAGCGGTCGGGGTTCTTGAGGAAGTCGACGACCTCGGTGAGTTCCAGCTTGGCGCCCTCGATGCCGGCCACATCGCCGAAGGTGACCTGGGTCTGGGGTTCCATCTGGACCCGCGCCTTGCTCTTGCCGAAGCTCATCGCCGGGTTGCCCCCACCACCCTGGGCGCGGCGCAGCAGGAAGAAGAGTCCCCCGAGCAGCAGCAGGGGGAAGAGCAGACTGCCCACCGCCTGCTGCCAGGCGGCGGGCTCACGGCTGGGCTGCACCGCGATGTCCACGTTGTGGTCGGTGAGCAGCTTGAGCAGATCCTTGTCGGGAGCGAGGTTCACCACGGCGCGATTGCCGTCGTTCTCGATCACCTGGGCCGTGCCCCGGTCGGGAGAAATCAGCACCCGGGAGATCTGGTTCTCCTGAACCGCTTCGACGAAATCGCTGTAGCGGAGGCTGCGTGGGGCGCTCGTGGCACCGGGCTGGCCGACGAAGGCCGTGCCCACCGCGATCACCACGATGGCCAGGAGGACGTAGAGCCCCGCGTTGCGCCAGCGCTTGTTCACCAGGGGTACTCCAGATGAGAGAGGTAACGGAATGTTAACCGGGGACCGGGGGCCTCAGGCGGCCCGCAGCACCTCCACCACGCTACGGAAGGCGAACCACTCCGGGATCTCCTCACCGCTGCGCAGCATCTGGCGGAACTGGGTTCCGCTCAATTTCTTCACATGCAGCCCCCGCGCCTCGGCATGCTCGGCGGTGACGTAGCCCTCCTCCTCGGTGTACACCAGGTTCAGGGACGGCACCGTCTCCATGCCGAGTTCCGTCGCGTTGTCGCGGGCGAAGTCCTGGGCGGCATAGGGACCGTAGAAGTCGTCACCGCTCAGGGAGCTCTTGCAGCCCGCCATGTCGCGGCCGATGATGAAGTGAGTGCAGCCGTAGTTCTTGCGGATGATCATGTGCTGCAGCGCCTCCCTCGGGCCGGCCATGTGCATCGCATAGGGAAGGTAGGCCCAGCGGATGCGCGGGTTGGCCACCTCCGCCGCCAGCCGCTCGTAGGTCTGGAAACGCACCGCACCGGCGATGTCGTCCTCCTGGGTGGGGCCGCAGGTGGGATGCACCAGCACCACCCCCCCCTCACTGACGTTGGTGGCATGCAGGGCCCGGGTGAACAGTTCGTAGTGGGCCCGGTGAATCGGGTTGCGGCACTGGAAGGCGACCACGTCCTCCCCCACGGGCAGGCTGGCGCGCACCTGGGCCGGAGTGCGGCAGGGGAAGACCCGGCTGGGCAGCTCCAGCCCCTGCAGCGATCCGCCCAGGTAGATGGGCCCCCGCTCGGTGGCGATCATCCTCACCGCCGGGTGCTCCAGGGAGGTGGTGCCGTAACAGCCGGCCGCCTCCTTCACTTTGTCGGGTTCCCAGCGGCTCTCCACGGTGAGCACCGCCAGCTCCTGGCCGCGATAGGTGAGCAACAGCCGTTCGCCGACGGCGATGCTCTCCTGGTCGGTATCGAAAACGATCGGCAGGCCGAACAGCAACCCCGAGGTGGTGCGGTGGCCCGCCACCACCGCTTCGTAGTCCTCCCGGTGCATGAATCCGAGCAGGGGGGAGAAGCCCCCCACCATCAGCAGCTCCACGTCGCAGGCGTTGCGATCGGAGCACTCCACCACCCGGTTGACCCCGGCCCGGACGGCGGCCACCTCCTCGGCCGGAACCATCAGATCCACCAGGCTGCCGCCATGGGCAGGAATCAGACCGGTGGAGGATCGTCCGGAAGTGGTGGTGGCGGAGGTCATGGCACCCGGCAGGAAGTGCACCGATTCTTCCAGACCAGGAGGACGGGCAGGGTGACGCCCATGGCAGCGGGAGCTCGGGGCCCGCGGGCGGAACCATGAAAAAGGGGCCCCGTCGGGCCCCTGGAGGGTGGGGACCGGTGGAGCGGGCCGGGGTTCAGACCTGCTCGAGCCGGCCGTAGAGCTGACCGGTGACCTTGACGTCGACGGCCGTCTTGGAGCCCATGTCGGTGTCGGAGGGCTGCACGGCGGTGAAGACCCCGGCGAATTCGCCGCTGGCCGCATCGACCTTGGTGATCGAGAGCTCCATCGTGCCGGTGCCATCGATGTACCGCTTGACGGTTTCCCGCTCCAGCTTCTCGTCGTCGCCGGCCGGCACGAGGCCGACGGCGCTGCTGTAGCCGCTGGTGAGGCCCCGGCCCTTGGGATCGAGGAAGTTGCTGGTGCGGTAGCTGGGGGCCCGGTAGGGACCGGTGAAGTCGGTGCTGGTGCTGATGGCGGCGCCATCGGCGGTGGCCACGAGTTCCTTACTGGAGAAGGTGAAGGTCACCTCCTCACCACCGGGCAGGAGAACGGTGATCGGTTGGAAATCGATCCCACCCAGTTCCTTGAAGGTGAGGGTGTCGTTCGAAACGGCCAGATCGCCATAGACCTGATCGAGGCTGGAGGTGAACCGGGTGAGGATCTTGCCCGCCACAAATTTGGCTTCCTGCCGCTTGTTGGCCGGTTCACCCTTCACGAAGACCTCGCTGGGATGCAGGCAGATGTCCCGCAGCTGATAGCGACCGGAAGAGTCCAGCGCGATCGAGCCACGGGCCGAATCGGGGAGGGTGGGGCAGTCGTTGGCCTTGCCGGTGTTGACGATGTCGTCGTAGGTGACGTTGGAGCGTTCAACGGCCGTCGCGCCGCCGCTGCAAGCCGTGACCAGGGTGAGACAGAGCGCCAGCGCAAGAGCCAGCAGGGGTCGGAAACGCATGGGGAGAAGCCGCACAGACAGGGTGAAACCTTGGTGGGGGTGCGCCAGGCGGGATCCTACAGAGGAAGATCGGAGCCCTTCGAAGCCTGTAGCGGCTCTCAACAACCGGCCGGCATGAGCTCCAGCAGGGCGTCGAGCAGCCGGTGGGAGAGGGCCAGCTTTGAGGTGGGAGCCAGCTGGATGGTGCGGTCGCCAGGACCGAGCAACCAGCCCTCGTTGGCCGCCGCGCCGAAGCCCGTCCCGGCCCGATCAATCGGATTGGCGAACAACAGATCGCAGCCTTTGCGGGCGAACTTGGCCCGGGCCTGGCCGAGCAGGTCGCCACTCTGGGCGGCGAATCCCAGGATCCGCTGCCCCGGGGGACGCCGCGCCACCAGGCCGGCCAGCAGATCCGGCACCTCCTCCCAGCCAGCCTCGAGCCCGGCGGCCAGCTGGGCCTTGTCGAGCTTGCCGGGTGCGGGTGCGACCCGGCGATGGTCGGCCACCGCCGCCGCCATGGCCAGGGCATCCGCCTGGCCCTGGAGCCCCAGCACGGTGCGCTCCAGCTCGGCGGCCGTCTCGATGGGATGGCAGCTCAGGCCCTCCAGCAGGGCTGGATCCAGCTCCAGGGGCCCATGCACCAGGTCCACCGAGGCTCCCCGGAAGCGGGCCGCCTGGGCGAGGAGCACCCCCATGCGCCCCGTGCTGCGATTGGTGAGGCAGCGGGCCGGATCGAGCGGCTCCCGGGTGGGGCCGGCCGTGACCAGCAGGCGGCGGCCCCGCCAGTCGCGCCGGGCTCCTTGGACCCGCAGCGACTCCAGGCCCAGCAACAGCAGCTGGGGATCGACCATACGCCCATCCCCCCGCCGGTCGCAGGCCAGCAGGCCGGCCACCGGCGGGAGCGGCAGCACGCTCCGGTGGCCCTGGAGGATCTCCCAGTTGGCCTGAACCCCCGGGGCGTTCCACATCGTGGTGTTCATGGCGGCCGCCGCCAGCACCGGCGCCTCCGCCGCCAGCAGCGTGCTGGCCAGCAGGGAATCGCCCAGGCCGTGCACCCAGCGCGCCAGCGTTGTGGCGCTCAGGGGAGCGAGTAGCACCAGATCGGCCCACTCAGCCAGTTCGATGTGGAGCGGTCGCGGCGCCTGGTGGCTCCACTGGTCCTCCTCGAGCAGGCAGGGGTGGCGGCTGAGTGAGGCAAGGGCCACCGGGCTCACCAGGCGGGCGGCACTGGGGGTGAGCAGACAGCGCACCAGGGCCCCGCGCTGGACGAGGGCACTGACCAGCAGCGGCAGCTTGACCGCGGCGATGCTGCCGCTGATGCCGACGAGCACCCGCCGGCCCCTGAGGGGATCGGCGGGGGGATCGGCGGGCCCTGCCGCAGCGGCCGCTGGGTCGGCCGGTCCCGGCTCACTCCTCATCGAAGGGTTCCTGGTCCACCAGATGCACGTAGGGACGCGCCAGGTCAGGGCGATGGATCGCCAGGGCCCGCATCAGATGCCAGTCCTGCAGCCCAGCGAAGGGAGAGGGATAGTCGTCCTCATCGAGACGCCGGGCCAGCTCGGCGATGGCCTCCTCATCGAAGGCCTCCAGCCGTTCCGGCGTGATCGGGGAGCCCCCAGAGCCGGCCGGTGAAGACGGGGAAGCGGCGTTGAACTCGGCCAAGGGGGGAGAGGCACGGACCAGGTTCATTCCATCGCATCCGCGCCGATTCGGCGGTGATAAGTTGCCAGCACGGGGGAATTAGCTCAGCTGGTAGAGCGCTGCGATCGCACCGCAGAGGTCAGGGGTTCGAGTCCCCTATTCTCCATCCAGGTGGCAACGACCCAGCCCTTCTGCCCCGAACCGATTCACCGGAACGGACCCTGACCGACGGAAACGGCCGGCCGTACGGTAAAAGGGAGGGCTTGCAGCACCCACGCCCGTCCATGTCGCAATCCAAGCGGGAACAGGTGGTGAGCCACCTTCGCTACATCCGCCAGGAACTTCGGGAAATGCACCAGGGGGTCATGGAGGACGGGTTGCTGCCGGAAGCCGGAGAGGTGCGTGGGGTGATGGCTCAAATGGAGGCCCTGCTGGAGCTGCTGGAGGGCAAGGGATCGCGCAAGAACAAGGACAGCGATGGCTGAGACCCGGGCGCTCTTGACAAAGCCGGCCGCCGGTGCGGCTTGCGCCCCCGCAGCTGAGGAGCTTGTCTGGCGCCGTCCCCATCCTCCCGACCCGGGTCCATCCCGGGTTTTTTATTGGAATCCCCTATGGATGGCGTCAGGGGGCTGCGCCCACTCCAGAAATGGTGTAGACAGAGCACTGGCAGGCGTCCGGGTCGGGTGATGGGGATCGCCAGTCCGCCCACCTGCCTCCCCCTTTCCTTCAGCCCCCTGCGGTGACACGCCTGCAGCAGACGCGGTTGCATCGCCAGGTGGGCCTGGCCGGCCTCAGGCTCCAGGACTGGGCCTACAACCCCTGGCGGCGGTTCTCGCTGCAGTTGATCGCCCTCTTCCTCGCCTACTTCATCGGCAGTGCCGTGGCGATGATCACGGGAGCCCTCGCCTTTCTGGACCCCCTGGCCGCCCTGGTCTGCATCCTGCCAATGGAAGTGTCGATCCGCACCCGCCGGCACCTGCTCCAGCGCCAGGGGGATCGCCTCTGGCTCCAGCTCATCGATGCCAGCCGGGTGGGCCTGCTCTATGGCCTCCTGCAGGAAGGCTTCAAGCTGCTCTGAGCCCGTTCAGCCGGGCGTGGTCTCTGCGGCCACCAGCAGATAGAGCAGGGCCATCCGGACGGGAATGCCGTTGCGCACCTGCTCCTCCACCAGGCTGTGGGCGGGATCGTCAAGCAGGGCACCGCTGAGCTCCACACCGCGGTTGACCGGACCGGGGTGGAGTACCGGCACGGAGGAGCCGCAGAGCGCCAGGCGGGCGTGGCTGAGGCCGAAGCGGCGGTGGTAGCTGTCGAGGCTGGTGAGCAGGTGCTGGTGCATGCGCTCCCGCTGCAGGCGCAGGGTCATCACGGCATCGGCGCCCGGCAGGGCCTCCTCCAGCCGTCGTTCGATCCGGATCGAGCCGCGCTGGGGCACTGGATCGGTGCCCTGACCCGGGGGCGGCGCCGCCACGAAGGCGGCGAAACTGTCGGGCAGCAGGGTGGGCGGTCCGCAGAGCACCACATCGGCGCCGCAGGCGGTGAGGGCCCAGAGGTTGGAGCGGGCCACCCGGGAATGGAGCACATCTCCCACGATCACGATCCGGCGGCCGGTCAGGGCCTGGGGCCTGGGGGCGGAGGGGGCGAAGTGGCGGGCCAGGGTGAACAGATCCAGCAGACCCTGGCTGGGATGGCTGTGCAACCCATCCCCCCCGTTGAGCACCGCCACCCGCTGGCCGGCTCCGGAGAGCTCCCGGTCGAGATCGCGGGCCAGCGCGGCCGGCACACCGGCGCAGCGATGGCGAACCACCAGCACGTCCGCGCCCATGGCCACGTAGGTACGGGCCGTGTCCAGCAGGCTTTCCCCCTTGCTCAGGGAGCTGGAGGAGGGCGAGAAGCTCTGCACCTCGGCAGAAAGCCGCCGGGCCGCCAGTTCGAAGCTGCTGCGGGTGCGGGTGCTGGGTTCGAAGAAGAGGCTGGTGACCTGCCGGCCCTGCAGGGCCGGCAACCGGCGGGGGCCGGTGGTGGGCAGGGAGCGGAAGCGCTGGGCCAGCTCGAGCACCGTGGCGAAATCCTCCAGGGCGAAGGTCGCCAGATCGAGCAGATGGCGCTGGCTCCAGCGGCTCATGGCCGCCCCTCCCGTCCGGTGACAAGCCGCAGCAGGGGCAGGCCCAGGCCGGCGTTGCCGGACGGCGTACGATCCCCGCGCGCCCGGCGGCTGACGCTGCGGCTGGCCTGGAGGTACCAGCGCCAGGGCAGCTCCTGCCCCCGGGAGAGGCCGATCCGGGTCGTGTTCACCAGGGGCTCGAGGCCCCTCCGGTGCTGCTCATCCCACCAGTGCCGGAGGGGCTGGGGCCGCGGCTCCAGCCAGAGACCACCGGAGATCGCCACCGGTTGCCGGTCGTTGGCGCGATCAATGCCGAAGCGCCGGGCCAGCAGAGCCGGACCGGCGGCGATGCGATCGGGCTCATCGGGCAGGGCCGCGGCCCGCAACAGCACCCCACTGGCCCAGCCGTCGCGATCGGTCACCACGTTCACGCAGTGATGCACCCCATGGGAGAGGTAAACGTAGAAGCGCGCCGGCGGGCCGAACAGGGTCTCGTTGCTCGCCGAGCGGCGCCGATGTCCATGGCAGCCAGGGTCGTCCTGGGCGTAGGCCTCCGTCTCCACCACCAGGCCCCGCAGCAGGGCCCCGCTCTCCAGACGCCGCACCAGCCGGCAGCCCACCAGATCCGGAGCCACCTGCGCGGCCGGCCGCGCGTAGAAGGCGGCGGTCAGCGCTTCCACACCGGCCGGCGCCGCGGCTGACAGCGGACCGGGCCCAGGCAGACTTGGCCGGGCCGACGCCTGCTCGCTTCGGCCCACCCCCTCCGGCACTCCCGCCGGTTCCCACTCCCTGGCGCCCTCCGTGTCCAACGCCCTCTCCGGCTTCAATCTCGGCACTGTCCTGCTGGCTGGCAGCGGACTGTTCTGCCTGGCCACGCTCTACTTCGGCACCCGCGGCGGCTATTACGACAGCGACGACTACGACGGCAATGGCACCGCCCACTGAGACCCCCCGGTCCCGGCAACCCCGACCCCGGATCCCTCACCCCTGCCGTCTCAGCTGCTCGGATTCCGGGCAGTCCTCCGCGGTCTCGAGATCCTCGGCCCGGGCCGTGCGGCTGAAGTGGGCCAGCCGGGTGCTGACGGCTCCGATCGAATCGAGCCGCACGCTCTCCTCCCAGCTGTGCAGCTCATCGTCGTCGTCCTCGTCGTAGCGGAGGGTGACCAGATCACCGGCGATCTCCACCACCAGGGCCTCTTCGATCCAACGCTGCTGATCCCGCAGGAACACCCACACGGGTCGCTTCTCACTGCAGAACCGATCCAGCTTGCGATGCAGCATCTTGAACTCCGGCGCCAGCTGCCAGCTGCGATGTCCGGATCAGGGCCCGGATTGGTTCGATCCTAGAGATACTGCAAGGAACCACCACGCGCCGCGGCCCCAGCCGCGGCCTCTCTGCCGTGTCCGCACCGGTGCCCGTTCCCCCTCTCGCCCGGACGGCCCTGCCCGGTGCCGTCGCCAGCGCCGAGCAGATCCGCCTGCAGCTGCGCAGCTGGCCGGAAGTGGAGACCTACCTGGGCCACTGCACCGGAGTGATCCTGCCGCTGGGATCCACCGAGCAGCACGGTCCCACCGGAGCCATCGGCACCGATGCCCTCACCGCCGAGGCGGTGGCCCTGGAGGTGGGCCGTCGCACCGGTGTGCTGGTGACACCGGTGCAGGCCTTCGGCATGGCGGAACATCACCTGGGCTTCGCCGGCACGATCAGCCTGCAACCCTCCACCCTGCTGGCCGTGCTCCATGACGTGGTGCTCTCCCTGGCCCGCCACGGTTTCGAGCGGATCTTCGTGATCAACGGCCATGGCGGCAACATCGCCACCTGCCGGGCGGCCTTCGCCGAGGCCTACGGCACGGCCGCGGCGCGGGGGCTGCCGGTGGCCGGCCGGCTGCGCTGTCAGTTGGCCAATTGGTTCCTGGCCGGACCGGTGATGCGCCAGGCCCGCGATCTCTACGGCGATCGGGAAGGGCACCATGCCACCCCCAGCGAGATCGCGATGACCCTCCATCTCGAGCCCAGCCTGATCGCGAAACAGCGGCCCCTGCCGGAGCCGGCTCCGGCCGGCCCGATCCACGGCCCCGATGACTTCCGGCGGCGCCATCCCGATGGACGGATGGGCTCCGATCCGTTTCTGGCCACGGCCGAGCAGGGCCAGCTCTTTCTCGACCAGGCCGCCAGCACCCTCAGCCGCGATCTGGAAACCTTCCTCGGTGAGGACGAAGCGGCCGGCTAGGTTCCTCCCCAGTGAGTGCGGTGGCGGCGTTGAGCAAGATCACAGTTGACGATGTGCGCAAGGTGGCACAACTCGCCCGCCTCGACCTTCCCGAGCCGACGATCGCCAGCTTCAGCGTCCAGCTGGAGAGGATTCTCGGGTACGTCGCCCAGCTCGAGCAGGTGGACACCACCGGGGTGGAACCCACCACCCGGGCCGTGGAGGTGGTCAACGTGACCCGGCCGGACGGGGTGGAGCCCACGCCGGTCCGGGAGGATCTGCTGGATCTGGCCCCGCAGCGGGAGGGTGATTTCGTCCGGGTGCCCAGGATCCTGACGAACTAGCCGCGCAGGTGGCCGGCGGAGGAACGCGGCACCGGCGAGACCGCGGTGCGGTGCAGCAGTTCAAGCACGTGGCGGCGGGCGCGCGGGGTGGGCATCAGGGCCGCGATCGGCCGGAGGCGGCTGCGACGACGTTTGTGGCTGCGGATGCCCAGGAAGATGTCGTAGAGGAAATTGATGCCGTCGTGGAAGGTTTCGAACAGGCCGAGCCGCTGGGGTGAACCCTTGGCCTCCAGAAGGGGCTGGGTGGCCCGGTAGGCCGCCTGGTAGTTGAACCAGGGAATCGACGGCCAGAGATGGTGCACCAGGTGGTAGTTCTGACCCATGATCAGCCAGTTCATCAGCCGGGATGGGTAGACCCGGGCGTTCGTCCAGCGGTTGCGTGAGAGAAAGGGGCGGTGGGGGAGATAGTCGAAGAAGAGGCCCAGGGTGACTCCCACCATCAGCGCCGGAGCGAACCAGCAGTTGAAGACGAAGGGCAGAAAGTCGTACTTGATTGAGGCCAGCACGATCGAAATGAACACGGCCCTGGCGATCCCCCACTCCAGCAGCTCCCAGCGGCGCCAGAGCCGACGGCGAAAGAAGAAGAGTTCGTGATAGAAGAAGCGCGGCGCGATCAACCAGAGCGGTCCGAAGGTGGACACGATGTGATCGGGATCGTGGCGGGGATCATTGACGTGGGCGTGGTGCTGCAGATGCACCCGCGTGAACACCGGGAAGCTGAAGCCCAGCAGCAGGGCGGCGCCGTGGCCCATCACCGCATTCCAGAGCCGGCTGGGGTGGGCCGCGTTGTGGCAGGCGTCGTGGATCACGGTGCCCTCCAGATGCAGGGCCAGGAAGCCCAGCGCCAGCAGCGCCGGCAGGGGCCAGCCCCCCACGAACCAGCCCCAGATGCACAGGCCGGCCAGCCCGTAGCCCGCCAGGAAGAGCCCCACCGTGGGGTTCCAGGCCGCCGGCGGTTCCAGGAACCGTTTCGGCACCGATCTCGGCACCACGGCCCTGCAGGTGGAGGCGGCGGGCGGTTCCGGCGAGAGGGCCAACGCTTGGGTCATCGCCTGGACCGACACCTGTCGAAAGCTGGCCCCCACCATACGGGCAGATCCCGGGATGGCGCTGGGATGGGACGGTGCGGCCGGGGACACCGGCGCAGGTGATGCAGATAGCGCCTTAAAGGAGCCATAACCAATCCGGGCCTTCTCTCGGCTAGTGGTGGTGGGACCTTGCCACCTGGCCGCGATGTTGCGACTGCCCTCCCGCTCCGGTTTGCTCAAACGAACACTGCTGCCCAGCGGTCTGCTGGCCCTGACCCTCGGCACGGTGGCCTGCGGCACCGGTGGAGGAGCCGATCTTCCCTCGATCAGCGGAGCGGGCGCCAGTTTCCCCAGTGCCGCCTACCAGCGTTGGGCTGCCGATTACGCCAAGGAGACGGGCCATCAGGTCTCGTATCAGTCAGTGGGCTCGGGCGCCGGTGTGCGTCAGTTCATCGCCGGAACGGTCGATTTCGGGGCCACCGACGAACAGCTCAAGGACGAGGATTTCAAGGCGGGCACGGCCGGCGAGCGGGGCGCGCTGCAGATCCCGATGCTGGGGGGCACCGTCACCCCCGCCTTCAACAACCCCGATTGCCCCACGGTCAAGCTGACCCAGGCCCAGCTGGTCGACATCTTCATGGGCAAGATCACCAACTGGAGTGAGCTGGGCTGCCCCAGCCAGCCGATCACCGTGGCCCACCGCTCCGATGGCTCCGGCACCACCTATGCCTTCACCAATTCGCTGAGCTGCTTCTCCTCCGAATGGGAGGAGAAGGTGGGCCGCGGCAAAGCGGTGAGCTGGCCGGTGGGCGTGGGCGCCAAGGGGAATGAAGGTGTGGCGGGCCTGATCCAGAACACTCCCGGCTCGATCGGGTACCTCAACCAGGCCTTCGTGCGGGGACCGATCACGGCGGCGGCCCTCCAGAACAAGGATGGTCAGTTCGTGATGGCCGACGAAGCGAGCGGAGCCGCGGCGCTCAACCAGGTGCAGCTCGATGAGCGGCTGGGCGGCGAAGACTGCAACCCGGCCGGCGCGGAGAGCTTCCCGATCGTGGCCTTCACCTGGATCCTCGCCTATCAGAACGGTCAGGGCGAACCGAAGGCCGAAGCGGTGCGCAGTTTCCTGAACTGGTCCCTGCAGGACGGTCCCCAGTCGATGGCGGCCGAACTGGGCTACGTGCCCCTCAAGGGAGAGGTGCTGGAGCGGGCCCGGGCGGAAGTGGCGAAGATCAAGGACTGAGCAGGGATCCTCGACGCGCCGCTCTGGGAAACCTTCGGGGATTCTCAGAGCGGTGCTGGCTGCAGCTGGCTGGCGTGAATGGGGGGTAACCGCAGGCTGCTCAACCACGACAGCGCCACCAGCAGGGCCGAGCACCACAGACAGGCCTGCAGCCCGCCCACGAGGAAGAGAGCGCCGGAGAGCAGGGTGCCAGCCAGCCGTCCCGCCGCGTTGGCCATGTAATAGAAGCCCACGTTGAGGCTCACCGATTCGGCATCGGTGTAGGCCAGCACCATGTAGCTGTGAATCGAGGAATTCATGGCGAACACCACCCCGAACGCCGCCAGACCCACCACCACCGCGAGGCCGGGGTTGCCCACCTCGCGCCAGAGGCTGATGGCGATCAGGCCGGGGATGGCGGTGAGCACGGCGCTCCAGAACTGCACGGCGGACACCCCCGGAGGAGCGCTTTTGCCCCAGCTGCGCCGCAGGGTCGGCACCAGGCTCTGGATGATCCCGTAGCCGATCACCCAGAGGCCCATGAAGCCCCCCACCTCCCAGTACTGCCACCCCAGGGCGGCCTGCAGAAACACCGGCAGCGCCACCACGAACCACACATCCCGGGCTCCGAACAGGAAGAAGCGGGCCAGCGACAGCACATTGATGCCCCTGGATTTGGAGAACAGGGCCGCGAAGGCTGGTTTCTCCTTCATGCGGCCGATGTCTCCGGGCAGCACCAGCGTCATCAGGAAGGCCAGGAACAGACCGGCAGCCATGGCGCCCACGGCGGCGTTGAAACCGATGCTGGTGAGCAACACCCCGCCCAGGAAGAAGCCCACCCCCTTGAGGGCGTTCTTGGAGCCGGTGAGGATCGCCACCCACTTGAACAGCTGGGTCTCGCCCCGGCTGCGGTCGTCGGGAGTGTCTGGCACCACGGTCTTGATGGCGCTCTTGGCGCTCATCTTGTTGAGGTCCTTGGCGATGCCGCTGATCGCCTGGGCCACCATCACGTAGGCCACGCTCCACCAGCGGGGCCAGCTATCGGCCACCGGAATCAGCATCAGCAGCGCACCTACCTGCAGCAACGTGCCCGCCCAGAGGGTGAGCCGCAGCCCAAAGCGGGCCCCCAGCCAGCCGCCGTAGAGGTTGGTGACGATGCCGAAGAATTCATAGAACAGAAACAGGAAGGCGATCTCCAGGGTGGAGTAGCCCAGCTGATGGAAGTGGAACACCACGAGCATGCGGAGGGCCCCGTCGGTGAGGGTGAAGGCCCAGTAGTTGGCCGTCACGATCGCGTACTGCTGGAGGGCGGTGAGGTGTTTCATCGCTGGGCCTCCTGGCTGACCACGTGGCAGGCCAGATCCGCCAGGCGGCAGCTGTAGCCCCACTCGTTGTCGTACCAGGCGTACACCTTGAGCTGGGTGCCGCCCGTCACCAGGGTGGAGAGGGCATCCACGATCGAGCTGCGGCTGTCGTTGAGGAAATCGCTGGACACCAGCGGCCGGGTTTCGTAGCCGAGGATCCCCTGCAGGGGGCCGTTGGCAGCGATCTCAAAGGCGCCGTTGACCTCCTCCACCGTGACGCTGCGCTCCAGCTCGAACACGGCGTCGGTGATCGAGGCATTGAGCAGGGGCACGCGGATGGCGTGGCCGTTGAGGCGGCCCTGCAGGTCGGGAAAGATCAGGCCGATGGCCCGGGCCGAACCGGTGCTGGTGGGGATCAGGTTCTGCAGGCAGGAGCGGGCGCGGCGCAGATCGCTCTTGAAGCTGTCGATCACCACCTGGGTGTTGGTGACATCGTGCAGGGTGGTGATCGAGCCATGGCGGATGCCGAAGCTCTCATGCACCACCTGCACCACCGGCGCCAGGCAGTTGGTGGTGCAGGAGGCGGCGGTGAGCAGGCGGTGGCGTGTGGGGTCGTAGCAGTGATGGTTGATGCCGAACACCACGTTCAACGCCTCCTCGCCGGCGATCACGCCCTTCACGGGGCACGCCACGATCACCCGCTTCAGGCCCGCCGCCGTGAAGTAAGGCTCAAGGGTGGCGGGGGATTTGAAGCGGCCGCTGCACTCGAGCACCAGGTCGACGCCAGCCTCGCGCCAGGGCACCGCGGCGGGATCGCTGTGCTGGCTGTATCCCACAGGGAGGCCATCGACGCGGAAGCCATCGCCGCTGACCCCGGTGGCCGGGGCCAGGATGGCCCGTGGCCACCGGCCGTGCACCGAATCGAACTCCAGCAGGTGCGCCGCGGTGGCGCCATCCCCGGCCCTGTCGTTGACATGCACCAGCTCGATGCCGGAGCGCCCCCAGAGGGCCCGGAACACAAGCCGGCCGATGCGGCCGAAGCCGTTGATGCCGATGTTCATCGCGACGGGGGTAGAGCCCCGCCAACTTAGATCAAACTTAGTTGATGGATTGAGTCGCACGGCACATCCGCCTGGCCGCTGCGCCTGCCCCTGGGCCCGCCCGGCTGCCCATATATCACCTAAACAGGATGGGTCGGGCAGGATCGATCCCATGGAAGTCGCCCGGACGCCCCTCCACGCCGACCAGGCCCGCGCCCTGCTCAAGGCCCTGGGTGACCCGGTGCGCCTGCAGGTGATCGAGGCGCTCGGCGGCGGCGAGCGCTGCGTCTGCGATCTGGTCACCGACCTGGGCCTCGCCCAGTCGAAACTCTCCTTTCACCTCAAAGTGCTCAAGCAGGCGGGACTGCTCGCCGATCGCCAGCAGGGCCGCTGGATCTACTACCGCCTGCGCAGCGACGCCCTCGACGACCTGCAAGGTTGGCTGGCCGCGCTGGGTGCCGGTTGCCGAACGCCGGCCTCCCCCTGCCCGTGACCCCCCTCAGGCCCCCTTCGGCAGCACCAGCTCCATCACCGCGCCACCACCGCCATGGTTGCGACCCTGAACGCGGCCCCCATGGGACAGGGCGATCTGCTGCACGATGGCCAGTCCCAGGCCGCTGCCCGCACTCTGGCTGCGCACCCGGGAGGGATCCCCGCGGTAGAAGCGCTCGAACATGTGGGCCTCGTCCTCCTCGCTGAGGCCGGGACCGTGATCGCGCACCACCACTTCCCAGAACAGGCCACTGCCGCGCACACTCACCTCCACCACGCCACCGTCGGGGCTATAGCGCAGGGCATTGTCGAACAGGTTGAGCAGGGCGCGGTGAAGGCGGGATCCGTCGCCCTTCAGGGGGCAACCGGTCTGGCAGGAGAGGGCCAGACCCACCCGGCGTCGCTCGGCCAGCGGTCGCAGACTGCTCCAGGCGCCTTCCACCAGGACGCAGAGATCCAGCACCTCGTAGCGGCGCTCATCGCGAGGAAGGCTGTTCTCCAGGCGGGAGAGTTCGAGCAGATCTCCCACCAGGCTCTGCAGCCGCTGCAGTTCACGCTGCAGACGCTCCACCAGCACGGCATTGGAGCTGGTGGCCTGGGCCGCCAGGCTGTCCCCCACCAGGATGAGCGCCGTGAGAGGGGTCTTGAGCTCGTGGGCCACATCACTCACCCAGCGGCTCTGCTGATCGAGCTGGGACTCGAGCGAGCGGCGGCTGTTGATCCAGAGGGCCACCCAGCCCTCCTCCCCCGGCATCAGCACCGCCTCGAGCGGCTGCCCGCCCAGCCACCACTCCAGGCGCTGGGCCCGGCCGTGCCGGCCGACGCTGCGGATCGCCTCCTCGAGCGCCGGCTGGGCGATCACATCCGGCCAGAGCGAGCCGAGCGAGGTGCAATCAAGGGGCAACTGCAGCAACCGCTGGGCACGGGCATTGATCACCCGGATCCGCAACTGCGGATCGAGCACCAGCCAGCCCTGGGGCGCGGCCTCCAGCCAGGAGAGCAGCTGCAGCCGCTGCAATCCCTGATCCGCTCCGGTCCCCGGACGCCGGCCCCCGGCCTCCAGCCGCTGACGACGGGAGATCAGCCGGTGCAGCCACCAGCCGAGCAGGAGTCCCAGGCCGAACAGCCACAGGGCTCCCGGAGACGGGGTCACGGCGCCCCCCCCTCAACCGAAGCGGTAGCCGAAGCCCCGCACGGTGAGAAGGTGCTCCGGGGCGGAGGGATTGGCTTCGAGCTTCTCCCGGAGCCAGCGGATGTGCACGTCCACGGTCTTGGTATCCACCACGTAATCGGTGCCCCAGACCTGATCAATCAGCTGGTTGCGGCTCCAGACGCGGCCGGGATTCTGCATGAAGAATTCCAGCAGCCGGTATTCCTTCGGCGAGAGATTCACCGTCTCGCCATGGCGGGTGACGCGGAATTCGTCGGGGAAGAGGGTGAGTTCGGCATGGTTGATCACCTCCGCCACCGGGAAGCGATCCTGGCTCTGCTGGGAGCGGCGCAGCAGGGCCCGGCAACGGGCCACCAGCTCCCGCAGGCCGAACGGCTTGACCAAATAATCATCGGCACCGAGCTCGAGGCCCAGCACCCGATCGGTTTCGGTGTCCCGGGCGCTGACCATCAGGATCGGTGTCTGGGTGTCGGCCCGGCGCAGATGCCGGCAGACATCGAGACCACCCACGCCCGGCAGCATCAGATCGAGCACCACCAGATCGAAGCCTCCGGCCCCCGGTCGCTGGGCCCGATCGAGCTGCTGGATCGCCTGGCGGCCGTCCGCGGCGCAGGCGACCTCGAAACCTTCCTGCTGCAGGGCCTCGGCCAGGGTGGTGCGAATGCCGTCGTCGTCATCGACGATGAGCAGGCAGGGCATGGGGGGGATCGTGCCCGTGGAGAGGTCCCCTGAAGTTAGGCCATTCCTGCGGTCCACCCGGGCCTGAATCACAGGCGTTTGGGCAGATGGCTGATCACCAGGTGACGCTGCTCATCGATCTGGAGCCAGCCCTCATCGCGCAGCAGGCCGATCACGCGGGTGACGGTCACGCGGGTGGTGGAAAGGGCGCTGGCCAGCTCCTGATGGGTGAGGCGAAGATTGAGCCGCAGGCCCTGGTCGCAGGCCTGGCCATAGTCCTGGGCCAGGAGTTCCAGGAAGCCCCGGACCCGCTCCTCCACTCGGCGCAGACCCAGCAGGGAGAGCAGGGTTTCGGCCTGGCGGTAGCGGCTGATCACGGCCTGCAGCATGGCCATGGCCAGATGGGGCGCCTGTTCAATCTCGGCGCAGGAGAGGCAGAGCAGGTCGCTGTCACAGAGGGTGACGGCTTCGTAGGCCTGCACGGTGGTGAGCGGTTCACCAAAGGGTTCGCTCGGGCCGGCCAGACCGAGCAGCAGCGGATCGCCATGGATCGTGACCGCTTCCAGCTTCACCATGCCCCGCACCACCAGCCAGATGTTGTTCTTGAGCAGGGGAACGGCACTGCCGGCGGCGATGTGGAGAAGATTGCGATTGCGGTAACTCGTTTCCAGGACTTCCCTGATCCCACTGCTGCGTCCGGCGTCGCGAAAGGGCGTCGAAACCATGATCAGTTCCTGGAAACACCAACGGAGTGTATGGAGGACAACTGACAACCTGGGCAAAGGGCCGATGAGCGACCGGTTAAGCGTGGACTAAGGGTTCCGCCCGGGGCAACCGGGGAGACCGATGGCCCCCCCGGCGAACGGAATTCAGTTGCCGATCCTGGCCACCGCCCGCTTGGAGGCGTTGAGGATGGAGCCCCGCAGGGGGACATAGCCCAATTCATCCGCCTTGGACTGGGCACCGGTGCTGAGCAGATGGCTCAATGCCTGACGGATCGAGGCCGCCTTGCCTCCATTGCCCCTCTGGTACGCCAGCACCCAGGTGAGGGTGGAGATGGGATAGCTGTCGGCACCGGCCGGATTGGGTTCCTCTCCAGCCAGGCTGGAATTCAGCTTGATGTTGTTGAGGGCAGCGGCACCACTCTTCTCATTGGGAAGCACGAACTTGCCAGCCCTGTTCTGAAGGGCGGCAGCCTTGATCCTGCCCTTCACAAAGGATTGGTTGAGATAGCCGATCGAGCCCGGTGTGTTCTGGATCACCCCTGACACCCCTTCATTGCCCTTGCCACCCACTCCCACGGGCCATTTGACCGACTTGCCTTCACCCACCCGGCTCTTCCAGGTGGGGGAGAACGCCGAGAGCGAATTGGTGAACGCGAAGGTGGTGCCGGAACCGTCTGAACGGTGCACGACACTGATTTTCCCAGCGGAGCAGCCCAACTGTTTCCAGTCGGAGATGGTCCCCAGGAAGATGTCAACCAGTTGTTTCTGAGTCAGCCTTAAAGTACAGCCTGGTTTGTTGTATGCAACGGCAATTGTTCCACCCACTGCGGGGAACTGCACCACACCGCGGCTCACTTTGCCCATATCAGCGGCACTCATCGGCTCATCGGTGGCACCGAAATCCACCGTACCGGCAATGAACTGGCGAACGCCGGCACCGGAACCCACGGATTGATAATTCACCTTGGGGCCACCGGCACGGGCCAGGTCGGAAAAGGCCCGTTGATAGAACGGAGAGGGAAAGGAGGCCCCGGCACCATTGATTGTGCTCTGGGCCGTGGCCGTGGCACCAGCCCCGAGGGCGGCGAGGGAAGCGAAGACAAGGGCCTTCTTGGCGAAGGTCATCGGAACAGCCGTTTGGGGAGCAGAACACTGATAGCAACCGAATCAGGCCTGATGCGTTATGGAAGGATTAACGAGTCTTCAAGAATCGATCGACTCAAGGGGGGCCGATTTGCCCCGTCAGTGCCTTCCGACGATCGGCCCATCCCATCCCTCGGGATCGCCCGGCGGTCCCGGACGAGTCCGGGGGCGGGTCCGGGCGGGGGCCGCGAAGGCGGAGAATGGCCAGGGTCCCTCTTCCCTTGGAGCCCATGAGCCAGGACATTGAAGACATCTTCGCCTTCCTGGGCCGGATCAAAGCCGAGCCGGAACTGCGGGAGGCCCTTAACCTGATCGAGACCGCCCAGCAGGTGGAGGAGCTGGCCTCCCACCATGGCCACCGGGTCTCCGCCGCCACCCTGCTGGAGCTGTTCGAGCGCTGCGGTGAGGCGCCCCGGGCGCGGCTGGGTCTGATGGACGAAAAGCTGATCCGGGTCTTCCTCCAACGCGAGAACCTGCGCTGAGCGTCCGATGCCGTTGCGCCTGCCCCCCTTCCAGCGCCTGCCAGCGCCGCCCGATTCCCCTGATCAGCTGGTGGAGGTGGCGGTGGCGGAGCTCCAACCGACCCAGCTCTGCGTGGGTCTGGCCGAGATCCGCCAGCGTCAGGCTGAATTCGGCGAGGAGAGCACGAAGCAGCGGCGGCGGTACCTGCGCGGCAAGCCGGTTCCCCTGGTGCGCGGTGCCGATGGAGCCCTCTGGATGGTGGATCGCCATCACCGGCTGCGGGCACTGCTGGAGCTCGACGCTGACGCCACCGCCTTCGGCTACGTGGCCCTCCAGCTCGTGACCCACGGCCCCGAGTCCGCGCTGGCGGAGTTGCTCAGCCGCGGTTGGCTCTATCTGCACGACGGCCGCGGCCAGGGTCCCAGGTCCCCGCACCGCCTTCCCGGCAGCCTGCTTGACCTGGAGGATGATCCGTACCGCAGCCTGGTCTGGAAGCTCAAGCAGGAGAAGGTGATCGCGGCGGCCCCGCTGATCCCCTTCCACGAGTTCCGCTGGGGGGCCTGGTTGCGCAGCCGCCCCCTGCCGCCGTTCGGCTCCCTGCGCCTGGAGCCGGCCCTGCCGGCTGCCCGCGCCCTGGCCCGCTCCCAGGCGGCCTCAAAGCTGGCAGGGTGGTGCGGGCGGCCGGCAGCGGCCGATCCCAGGCCAGGCCTGCCCTAGGATTGGCGGGTCTGTCCCACTTAGTGGGGACCTCTGGTATCCCCGCTCCGATCCGGTCCGAGCGGACCATTCGGTCGCCTCCTCTGAGCTTGAACCCAGGAGAGCGCCTCGGATGCTGAAGCTTCCAGAAGGGCACGGCCTGCCGGCCATGCCCACTGCCATCGTGTACTGCGAAGGCCATTTCGGCCGGATCGACGGCAAGACCGCCAATGGTCTGGTGCGCCACTCGGAGCGCTACCGCATCCTGGCAGTGATCGACAGCCAGCTGGCCGGCCAGGATGCCGGCCGCGTGCTGGACGGTGCCGCCAACGGCATCCCGATCCACACCGATCTGGCCGGGGCCCTGCGGCGGAGCGGCCCACCGGCCGATCTGCTCATCGTCGGGGTGGCTCCCTCCAGCGGCAGGCTCACCCCTCCGGAACGGGCCGTGCTGCTTGAGGGGATCGGCGCCGGGCTGCACCTGATCAACGGGCTGCACGAGTTCCTCAACGACGACCCGGAGTTCGCGGCGGCGGCGGCCGCGCGAAACGTGGCGATCGTGGACGTGCGTCGCCCGCCGGCCCAGCGGGATCTGCACCTGTTCCGCGGGCGCAGCGCCTCCCTGCCCTGCAAACGGATCGCCGTGCTCGGCACCGATGGCGCAATCGGTAAACGCACCACGGCCGTGATCCTCACCCGGGCCCTCAACGCGCGAGGCCTCAAGGCGGTGATGGTGGGAACGGGGCAGACGGGGCTGATGCAGGGAGCCCGCCACGGCATCGCCCTCGACGCCATTCCCTGCCAGTTCTGCTCCGGGGAGGTGGAAGCCGCCCTGGTGGAGGCCTACGAGGCGGAGCGACCCGATCTGATCGTGATCGAGGGGCAGGGAGCTCTCAGCCATCCCGCCTACCTCAGCTCGGCCTCGATCCTGCGCGGTGCCCAACCCCAAGCCGTGATCCTGCAGCACGCCCCGATGCGGACCCGACTCAGCGACTTCCCCCAGATCGCCATGCCGACGCCGGCTGGCGAAATCCATCTGATTGAAACGTTCTCCCCCGGCACGCGGGTGGTCGGTCTGAGCCTGAACCACGAGGGGATGAGCGAGGCCGAAGTGACGGCGGCCATCGCGCTCTACGAGATCGAACTGGGTCTCCCCGTCACCGATGCCCTGACCCGCCCGCCCCAGCGGCTGGTGGACATGGTGCTCCGGGCCTTCCCTGAACTGACCCCGGAGGCCGCCGCCGCCACCCTGTGACGGCGCCACGGCTGGAGATCCGCCTCGATCGCATCGCCCACAACGCCCGCAGCCTGGTGGAGCGCCTGGCGGCCCGGGGCGTCTCGATCACGGCAGTGACCAAGGCGACCCTCGGCTCGGCGCGGATCGCCACGCTGCTGGCCGCCGCCGGTGTCAGCGGGATCGGCGAGCCCCGCATCGAAACAATCGAAGCGCTGCGCCGCAGCGGTGTTGCTCTGCCGCTGACCCTGATCCGCTCGCCGATGGTGAGCCAGGTGGCGCGGGTGGTGGCAGCGGCCGACATCAGCTTGAACACCGAGCCCGCCGTGCTGACGGGCCTTTCGGCGGCGGCGATCAGCCAGGACCGCCGCCATGGCGTGCTGTTGATGGTGGAGCTGGGCGATCTGCGCGAGGGGGTCCTGCCGCGGCGACTGGAAGCAATCACGGCGGGGCTGCTGCAGTTGCCGGGACTCGATCTGGTGGGGCTCGGCACCAACCTGGGCTGCCAGAACGGGGTGGCGCCATCCCAGGCTTCGATGGCCGAACTCTCCAGCCTGGCCACGGCGCTGGAGCTGGCCTTCGGCATCGTGCTGCCGGTGGTTTCGGGCGGAAACTCCGCCAATCTGCCCTGGCTGCTGAACGCCGACGGGGCCCGGCGGAGCTCGGTGGGCCGGATCAACAATCTGCGCCTGGGCGAAGCGATTCTGCTGGGCCGCGAGCCCCTGAACCGCCGGCCGATCCGGGGCCTGCGCACCGATGCCTTCCGCCTGGTGGGGGAGGTGATCGAAGCGAACTGCAAGCCCACACTCCCCTGGGGAACCTGCCGGGAGGGCGCTTTCGGCCCGGTGACGCAGCGGCTCGATCGTGGTGAGCGCTGGCGGGTGCTGTTGGCCCTCGGCCTGCAGGACGTGGATGCCACCGGGCTGACAGCGCCCGACGGCATGGAATTGCTGGGGGCCAGCAGCGACCACCTGGTGCTGGACACCGGCAGCGTGGCCGTGCCGGTGGGAACCGAAATCGGCTTCGCACTGAACTACAGCGCCCTGCTGCGGGCCATGACCTCCCCCTTCGTGGCCCGCACGCTGCTGGAGGGAGCCCCGCGGGGCGACCGGGCCTGCCCGGGCCTGGTCTGAGGCCACCGGAAGGGACGGGGAACGAAGCCGGAACCAGGACCGGCACCTCGCTCAGCCCGGGACCGTCGAGCCGAGCGCCAGCCCAGGACGCTCCCTGCTCCGCCGCCCCGCCAGGTCCCGACGGAGCCGCCGCAGGCGCGCACCGGTGCGCTCATGCTGGAGCGCCCAGAGGCAGGGGCAGAGAATCAAGGAGATTCCCAGCGTCAGCGGCACCAGGGCCAGCGAGAGCACCAGGCAGAGCCGCTCGGGCGCGTAGGCGATGGACTGACAATCCGCCAGCAGGCCAGCGGAGCGGGCGGCCTCAACGATTCTCTGCTCCTCGCACGTCAATCCTGCGGACATGATGCTGCTGAGAAAGTGAATTTCTAAACTGTCCAGTTAATCAGGAGGTTAAGCTTCAATCCCAAGGTATAAGCAACAGCCAGGGGTATGTGCTGCTCGCAACTTCATCAGCAGGCTGTGTTGATCACGACCACGACCTCAACGAGGCTGAGAAGACGGCGGCGGCTCAACAGCGCAGCTTGGCATCGCCCTGTTGCGGCGTCTTTCGCTCGCGCCGATGTTCCTGTCGAGCCCGTCGAAGGTCGAGCCCGGTGATGCGATAGCCCAGCTGCCGGGCGGCCAGCACCAGATCCTCGGGGGACCGGCACCGTCTGAGCAGTTCGCCGAGATCAGCATCGGCTTCGGCGTCGGTGACCAGTCGCTCCAGATCATGCCTAGCCATCAGATCCGGGCCGGGGCCATTCAGCCTGCCCGGAACGGCCGGTGGGCACCATCGGCGCCATCACCCACGCGAGTCGCCTGCGTCACACGGTGACTCAAGGCTGGCCAGATAGCGCTTGCGCTGGCCTGAGGCCCAGGGTTCATCGTGGCCGCCGATGGGGCCGCTCGCGTCGCCTGGCAGCGGGCAGGGCAGCCGGATCGCATCGGCCGCGAAGCCCTTACCACCGTCGTGAAGCGTGCTCATGGGTTGGACCCTACGAACCGTCCCCGGGGCCGCCTTGTGCGCTGCAACCCCCCCGCCGGTGCCACCAGACACTGGCGGGGGGCGCCAACCGGATCGATCCCAGGGCATTCCCTTCCATCCGGATGCCTGGGCGGGGAGCCCACCGCACGGTCGCCCGGGCCCGTCACGCCCGGTCCGGTTCGGGGGTTGAACCCGGCGCCATCATCCGCCGCTGGGGGAGCGGAATGATCAGCCGTGCAGGCTGTCGGCCCTCCTGCCGGTGGTCCCGGAGGAGGGGTTGTCCAGACGTTTCGGGGAGAAGGACTGGATCGGCCCACGCCGATGGGTGCATGCGTGGCACGACGCCATCTCCAGGGGCAGGCAGGGGGCTGATCCAGCGGGGTCTGGGGTGGATCGCTTCAGGCCTCTCCTCGCCCAGCCTTCGAATCGGGAGGAGTGCGCCTGCGACGCGCATCGGAAGACACGGGGCGCCAGCCCAGCACACCCTCGCGCTGATTCAGCCAGGACGGCGCCATGCTTGCTAGCTTGCCTCCCAATCGGTTTCGGCGGGGACCAGCCGCCGGAGGCAAGGGGGAAAGACCGGTGTGAATCCGGCGCTGTCCCGCAACTGTGACGAAAGCCATGGCTTTCCTAGTCAGGATACCCGCCGATCTTGTCCACAGCACACCAATCTGCGAGGCACAGATGATCCGCTCCGCATTGTCATCCTGGCCTGGGATCGCTGGTCCCGGGAAGCCGTCCCGGCTAAGCGCGCCGGCGCCGGGAGCAGACCAGACCAGCACCGATCCGTGGCGCCTCCGGGGCCGTTTCCTCCGCAGCTAGGAGTCCCGCAGACCACGCGCCAGCCCAACCGCCCCGTCCACTCCGTTGGGGTGGATGGATTCCATCGCTCCGCTCACCCCCCCTGCGGAGCGCTGCTGACACGTTCTGGTCCGGTCCCGGCCTTCTCCGTTCAGCCCTTCAACGTCCCCCCGTATGACCGCCGACATCCGGCGGGCCGACTTCGTTCTGGCCCCCTACGTCCACAGCAGCGACGGGCGCGGTGCCCTCCAGATCCTCAACTCTGTCGGCCCCTATCTGCTCTGCTGGGCCCTGGCCCTTGAAGCCTCCCGGCGGGCCATCTGGGCACTGCCATTCCTCGTCGCTCTGTTGGTTCTCTTCTCCCTGAGATGCTTTTCCCTGATGCATGATTGCGGTCACCAGTCGCTCTTTCGGAGCCGCTGGCTGAACCGGATTGGCGGCTTCATCCTCGGGCTGGTCAACGCCGTGCCCCAACTGGCCTGGTCAACAGATCACGCGTTTCACCATCGCACCAATGGTGACTGGGAGCGCTACCGCGGCGTGGCCGACTTCCTCACAACGGAGGATTTCGCCCGGCTCGATTCTGGGAAGCAGTGGATGTACGTGCTGTTGCGCCATCCCCTGATGGCCTTTCCCGGCGGCTTCTACTACCTCGCCATCCAGCCCAGACTGGCTCTGCTGCAGGCGATCGCGGCGGCTTTTCGAGCCCGGGCCGTTCCCCGCACGGCCGAGTTTTGGGATCTGCTGCTCAACAATGTCTGCGTGATCGGTGGGCTGGTCCTGGCGGGCCACGCCCTGGGTTATGGATGGGTCCTGGGACTGTACGGACTGACGCTGACCTGTGCAGCGGCGATCTTCATCTGGATCTTCTTCGTGCAGCACATCTTCGTCGGGGCCTATGCCCATCCCAGCGAGGGCTGGAACTCTCTTCAGGGGGCCCTTGAAGGTACCAGTCACCTGGAGCTGCCGGCGGTGCTGCGCTGGTTCACCGCCGAGATCGGATATCACAACATCCACCATCTCTCCGAGCGGATCCCGAACTACCACCTCAGGGCCGCCCATCTAGCCAACGCGCACCTGTTGGCCGGAGTGCCGACCCTGCATCTGGGCGACCTGCCGGCCTGCTCGCGGTTTCTCCTCTGGGATCGGACCGCCCGTCGTCTGGTGCCCATCCCGGAGCAGGCCGATGCCGTTGTCTGAGCCGGCATCACCCTGCTCCAGCTCCTGGGAGCCCCGCTTCCTGGAGCAGAACGCTCTGCTGATCGGCCATGCCGCCTGGCAGGGCTACGGAAGCAACGGACCCGGGCTGCTGATCTGCGTGTTGCCCGAGCCGATCCCGACGGAATTCGACTGGCGGCACCGGAGCGTGACGTTCAGCCGGTGGTATGTGCGGCGTGATCAGGTGGCGGCCCGGCTGCGGAGCCTCGGGCTGGGGCCCGGGGCGATCCGCCCCAGTCTGGCCGCCCTCGGCAGCTACGACCCTGCCCGGGAAGTGGTGGTGCTGCTGCGCGGCAACGGCTCCGACCTGATCGCCCTGTTGCGGAACCTCCACACGGCCCCACCGGCCTGTTTCGAGCAGGTGGAGCGGCGCTGGCTGGAGTTTGCCTGCGCCCTGCCGTCCTAGCTGCGACCGGACCGGCGCAACGGGTCGAGGACCAGGGCCTGCCCTCAGGGAGCCGGATGCTCCTCGCAGGGCATCCAGTACGTCCCCATCGGATGGGCCCCCTGACAGCCAAGTTCCCGGGCTTTGCGCAGCGCCTCCTCCCGGCTCGGGTAGGCGGTGAGATGGGCGCCCGAGCCCCCCCCCTGGTGCTGATGGGGCCGCTGCTGGGCGGCGGGGGAACCAAGGCGGACCACCCCCATCCCCTCCAGGCCGGCCCACCACACCCCCATCACACTCACGCCGGCGACGAGCACACCCATTCCCACGACGCAGGCATTGATCACCCCCATCCCCACGGCGCCGATGCTGATCACCCCCATCGGCACCACACCGATGCTCACGACCCCCATCGGCACGATCCCGATCGAGACGATGCCCAGGGGGGCGATGCCGATCGCCACGAGCCGGGGTTGCCCGCCACAAGCAACGGCGGAGGGGAGTGCCGCCACCTCCAGAGACCCGGGCGTCACCGGAAGATCCGTGCGGCCCATCAGGGGTGGATCGGAGTGGCCTGGGCGCCGCCGGAGCCGCCGCGGCTGCCGCCATGACGGGCGCAGGGCATCCACAGATCGCCCATCCGGTGGGCACCGCTGCAGTTGAACGCGGGGGCCGCCGCTTCCGCCTCGGCGCGGGTGGCGAACAGGGCCTGACGCGGTCCGGCGCCCAGCGCGGCGGTGAGGGCGGCGGCCAGGGCCAGACCCTGGCGGAACCTGGGGTTGGAGCCGGGGCGAGACATGGTCCGCACGGAGCAAGGGGACGGGGGTGATCCTGGCAGGCCGCGCCTGGAGCGGTGGGGCGGGAGGGTCGTTCCGGGGGGCCATAGGCTGCCGGAACCTGGCCCGCCCCCCATGGCCGCCGCACCCCCAGCGCCGGGACGGCGCCCCTCGATCCGATCCGTCGCGGCGGCACGCCTGGGCCCACCCGCCGGGATGGCGGCGCTTCTGGGAGCCGCCCTCGCGGCACACGCGGCACTCGCCCCGGTGCGCGCTGCCCCGGAGCCGGTCCCCTCAGGGGCCCGGGGGCCATCCTCGCCTCGGACTCCGGATCCCGCTGTGCTCTGGAAGGACTGTGGCTTCAACGGCCGCCGGCTCGGTTGCCGTGACACCCAGCTCCCGGGGGGAGTGCGCATCGACTGGCGTGACGGAGTCTCGATGACCTACAAGCTGATCCAGGAAGGCTTCCCCACCTCCGTGCTCCGGGACCGGCTCGGCGGGACCTGGCGGCGGGAGGTGCTGATCCAGGGGAATGCCACCTACACCAATCCCGCCAATGGCAACGAAATCTTCGTTCCGCTGCGCTTCCCCGCCAGACCCTCCCCGTGAGGAGCGGGGGGAGTCGCCAGGGGTGCGTCCAGGGGTTGAGCCCATCAACCGGTTGGAGGATCACCTGGCTGGGGATGATCAACCTCCAGGCGGCGCTGGGGCACACCCAGGGCAATGCCGTTCGCATCGAATGCCTGTTTCACACGAAGTCGAAACTCCCTTCCAACAGCCCACTGATTCAAGGGGGACGTTGTGATCCAGACGCGCACCTGGCTTCCGGAGTGAGCAATTCTGTCAACACCCAGCACTTCAGCTGGCTTGAGGATCATGCCTTTCCATTCCGGATCCCTGTACAGGGCATCGGCCACCTGCTGAATCACCAGCAAAGCATGGCGGAGATCAGCAGAAGCTGAAACATCCACTTCAAAGTTGACACGAGACCAATCCTTTGAGAGATTGGCAACCGTACGGATCTGGTTATTCGGAATCGTGATCAACTCCCCATCCGCTGAACGAAGCTGGGTGGAAGCAAGGTCCATATTTTCAACAAATCCGCTGGAAGCACCCACCGAAATCACATCACCAATGGCGTAGCGATCAGCAACAAGAATGAGGGCACCGTTCATCATGTCTTCCAGGATGTTTCGGGACAGGAACCCGATAGCCACCGCCAGCAGGCCGGCCCCCGCCAGCACATTGGGATCCACCCCCAACGTCATCAGTGTGGCGTAGATGCCGATCACCACACAGACAAACCGGCCCGCCCCCTTCAGCACTCGGCTGTACGTGGACGCCCGCATCTGATAGCGGTTTGACAACGGGTGGTGGATGACCGAGTCCCGAACCCACAGGTTGATCGAACGATTCACCAACAGATCGATCAACAGTTCACTGATCGAGACCATCACCCAGATCAGCGGGATGAGAACTGCCTGTTGAGCCAGTGCCAGTGTCACGATACGGGTCCCGGGCCAGACCAGCAACCCACTCAGCAGACCAGCCAGCAGGACACTCCATCGGAGCAGATTGAGCATCTGCAGCAGCACTCGCACCAGACTCTGACCCTGGCGCATCAAGGCACGTCGGTCCATCTCCAGCCGGGGAACTCCATGGAACAACCGGTCCTTGATCGTCTGAAGGGCCCCGCGGAATCCATCGGCAACGCCATGCCGACCTGGATCAGGCCTGGGACGAACAATGACACTGACTGGCCTGAACTTGATGACTTTCTTGCGCTCAGATGGCTGGCTGGAGACGGCCTGGGGATCCATGGCTTTCTCCTTCAGCCGAGCATCGTGACGATTCAGCTTTCCCTGCACGATCCGATAGCGCTCGCGAAGCAGCCTGCCCAGGGATGACACGACCATGAAGATCATCCCCGTGATCGCCAGAATGGCTGCAGCAATCAACAGGCGCGCATAGGGATAGGCTTGATCGAAGGAAATCCCCCAGACCGCATCACTGATCGCCCCCTGCAGGTCCTGGCGCCAGCGGGCTGCTAAATCCTGTTTGCTGATGCCGGCGTTCTGCGCATCCGCATCAGTGACTGTGGCGATGATCTGCTGAGCCAAGTTGATCTCTGTATTGGCCACGGCAAAGATGACCGTCGCATCATTCTGAACACCGACTTCCATCCTCGGTGCCAGGGGGTGCAGGGGTTTTGGCCTGCTCATCCACCAGCGCATGGACCGGCCATCTCCGGACAGATCCGGAACGGACCCGTCCAACGGGTTCACATCAGAGACAGCCCGGTCCGATCGCCTCAGCTGCTCAACCACCGCCTGGAAACTGGCTTCAATCGTCTCGGAGCGTCGCTCCACAAGCCTGCTCATTTCAGCGGCGGTTGCACTCTGATTTCCGTCCACCGCCACGACGAAGGGGGTTCCGCCCGGGGCCGGCGGCCCATAGGGAATGAACACCTCACTGCACCATCGGCGCCCACAGCGCTCCGCCTTGCTGAGGTCCCACCACTGGGTCGTCGGAGCGACCGGGGCCGACTCCTCCTGGACTCCGGGAACCGACCACTGGGCCCGGACCTGCACCGCACTGATCAAGGTCAGCGTGAAGATCAGGACCAGACCGAACCGGAGGAGGGGAGTCCCTCCTCGCTCTCGATCGCGCTGCATCAACCTCTCGCTCCGGCCCCGACTGCGGCCGTGCCGGCCCCGGGAGTCCTCCCACCCCGGGACGGATGCTCCCGATCCGCCAAGGTTGAGGACACCGAGGCCCCGCCCGCCTCGGACCACCTTGCCATCGCCGAGCGCCATGCCGTCGCCGAGCAGACCGGAACTCCTCGAGGACCTGGCCGAAGACCGGAGCCTGCTCATCATCCAGGACCTGGACGGGGTCTGCATGGACCTGGTGAAGGATCCGCGCCGGCGCCGGCTCGATCCCCGCTATGTGCGCGCGGCCCGGCGACTGGCGGGCCGGTTTCAGGTGCTCACCAACGGTGAGCACGATGGACCCTGCGGGGTGAACCGGTTGGTGGATGAGGCGATTGGGGCGACGGGCGATCCCGCCGCCGACGGCCTCTACCTGCCCGGGCTGGCCGCCGGTGGCGTGCAGCTGCAGGACCGCTACGGCCGGCTGAGCCATCCGGGCGTGAGCGGGCAGGAGCTCCGCTTCCTGGCCGCCGTTCCCGGCCAGCTGGCCCGCCGGCTGCGCCAATGCCTGGGCGAGATCCTCGCAGAGGTGCCGGAGCCGGAGCGCGACCGGCTGGTGGGGGCCGTTGTGCTCGACAACGCCCTCTCTCCCAGCCTCAATCTCAATCCCCTGTTCAACCTGATCCGCGGGGATGGGGCCCGGCGGCGGGAGCTGCAGCGCGTGGCGATGGCGCTGATGGAGGACCTGCTGGAGGATGCCGCCGCCGCTGGCCTGGCAGACGCCTTCTTCCTCCATCTGGCCCCCAATCTCGGCCGGGTCGGCGACCGGGAACAGCTCAAACCCGCGACAGCCGATCAGGCCGGGACCACCGATCTGCAACTGCTGCTGCGCGGTGCCCTCAAGGAGGTGGGGCTGCTGGTGCTGATCAACCGGACGATCGCCCGGCGCACGGGCTCGCCCCCCCTGGGCGAGGACTTCAACGTGCGCACGGCCCCGCACGATCACCCCAGCCTGCTGGCCCTGGCCCGCCGCCGGATCGATCCCGCCACCATGCCCCGCCTCGTGGGGGTGGGGGACACGATCACGTCGGTGCCGGCGGCGGAGGGAGTGGGATGGCTGCGGGGCGGCAGCGATCGTGGCTTCCTGCTGCTGCTCCAGGAACTCGGAGAGCTGTTCGATCGGCCCAACCGGGTGCTGCTGGTGGACAGCAGTGGTGGAGAGGTGGATCGCCCCGGTCAGGCCGATGGCCGCCTACGGGGACTCACCGACCCCGAGGATCCCCTCCACCTCGACGCCCTCTTCCCCGGCGGACCGGCCGAGTACATCACCTTCTTCCGCGCGCTGGCGCAACGCCTGGGACCCGATCGCCGCTGAGCGGCCCCAGAGCGTGCCGCGATCGGTCCGCTGGCGAGGGCGGGCGGCGGCCCAGACCGGGGCGGCCCGTTCCCTGCCGCAGCCATCGGTCAACGATCCGCATACCGTTGGCGTGGCGGAACTCTGGGGCAGGCCAGCGATGGAGTGGCTGTGGATCTCCCTGCTGGTGCGCTGGCTGCTGGGATGGCTGCTCTGCCTGCGGATGTCCCTGCTGCCGGCCATCGCCCTGGAGAGCCGGCCAAGGGTGTCCGTCCTGATTCCCGCCCGCAATGAGGCGACCACGCTTCCCCGCCTGCTCGCCGCCCTGCGCCGTCAGACCTTCCAGCCCCTGGAGCTGATCGTCATTGACGACCATTCGAGCGATCGAACCGCGGCGATCGTCGCCGCGAGCGAGCCAGGGCTTGGCGTCGGCCTGCTGCAACCGCCTCCGCTGCCGCCGCACTGGTGCGGGAAGACCTGGGCGCTGCATCACGGCGTTCAGGCCAGCCAAGGCGACCTGCTGGTGTTTCTCGATGCGGACACCGAGCCGGGTCCGGCGTTCCTCGAACGGCTCCTGGCCACCCATCAGCAGCTGGGGGGGCTGGTGTCGGTCCAGCCCTACCACCGCACCGAACAGCCCTACGAGCACCTCTCGGTGCTGTTCAACCTGGTGGGGTTGTTGGCCGTGCGTCTCGGGCCCCACGGCGGCGTCGCCTTCGGTCCGGCGATGGTCACCAGCCGGAGCGACTACGACCGCATCGGCGGCCATGAGGCCGTGGCCGGCAAGGTGGTGGAGGACTGGTTCCTGGCCCACCGGTTCGAGCAGGCGGGACTGCCGGTGAGCGCCTTCATCGGGGACAGCCAGATCACCTATCGCATGTATCCCGGCGGGCTGAGGGAGATGGTGACCGGCTTCAACAAGAACTTCGCCACCGCTGCCGGGGAAGTGAGCGGGCCCCGGATGCTGGCGGTGCTGTTGTGGCTCTCCGGTCTGTTCTGGGCCGCCTGGTGCCTGCCGGCCTCCCTGCTGGGCTGGCCGCTGGTGGGCGATCCCGCCCTGCTGCCCAACCTGGGGCTCTACGGGGCCTTCGCCCTCCAGCTGTGGCTGCTCACCCGCCGGGTCGGGCGCTTCAGCTGGATCAACCTGGTGTTCCCGATTCCGGTGCTGTTCTTCCTTGGTGTATTCCTCCAGGCGATTCTGAATCTGGAGCGCGGCGAGGTGCGCTGGAAGGGGCGCACCGTCTCCACCCGCTGATGGCCCCCGAGCCCTGGCTGGTCGCAATCCTCAGCTCGGCCGCCCTCTGGCTGATCGGGTCGGTCGTGATCGGGACGATCGCCAATCACCTGCCCGATGCGGCCCTCCAGCCGGTCGGCTCGCCCCCGATGGGGCCCGGCACAGGGGAGAGCAAGGCCTTCGATCCGACCTGTCTGGGCATCCGTCACTGGAAGCGTTGGATTCCGGATGCCGGAAACGCCCTGCCCGGTGGAATGCTCAAGGCGGACCTGGTACGCCGCGATCCGGCCGCCCTGCAGCGCCTGATCCTGGAAACCCGGCGGGCCGCCTGGGTGCACGGGGCGCTGTGGCCCTGCTGGATCATCACGGCGCTGTGGCTGCCCCCCCGGGGCGTGCTGGTCAATCTGATCTTCGCGACGCTGTTCAACCTGCCCTGTCTGCTGCTGCAGCACTCCAACCGCCTGCGCCTGCAGCGAACACTGGGAAGACTGACCGGGGGGGGGTGATCGGGACCGTCCCGGTGCCCATCGCCGTGGAGCTCCTCCGGCCGGCCGGTGCGATGCCCACCGGGGGACTTGAACCCCCACGACCGCAGTCACTGGTACCTAAAACCAGCGCGTCTACCGATTCCGCCAGGTGGGCCTGGCCCCGACTGTATCGAGCGGCTCAGAATGAACGCTCCGCTGCCTGTCCCGCCATGCTTGCCACCCTGGGCGGAACGCTGGCCCTGGCCGCCGGACTGCTGGTGCTGCTGATCCCCCTGCTGGTGCCGGAACTGGGCCGACCCCGCGATGCCGTCTGGGGCGCCTTGGTGCTGCTGCTCGGGCTGGTGCTCGTCACCAGCGCCGAGCGGCTGAGCGGCGCGCCGATGCTGGCCGTCCTCTGCGCCGGTCTGCTGATCGGCCGGCTGGGCACCGAGGTGGGCCAGGCGCGCTGGAGCCAGCTGAGCAGCGAGGAGCGGAGTCGCTTCTGGTCCACCGAACGCTGGACAACCGGCTTCAGCCAGCTGGGCGCGGCCCTGGTGCGTGCGATCAGCGTCGTGGGAGCTGGCCTGGGCGGTCTGGGGGCCTGGCTGCGGCAACGCCGGGAGGCCGCGGCCAGGCAGCCGGCCGCCACGAAGCGCTGGGTGCGGCCCGACCCGGCCGGGGACGGGGCGCCGAACACGGCGGAGGAGGAGCCGGCCCCGATACCGGCGGAGGAGCCCGCGGCCATCACCGACTCCGGCACGGAGGCGGAAAGCGCCCAGGCCACACCCCTGGCCACGGTGCGTTCCTTCGACGAGGTCGATGCCCTGCTGCGCCAGGCCGTCGCGGCCGAAACCAGTGCAGCTGAGGCTGGGGTCGTGACCTCGGAGCCAAAGCCGGAGCCAAAGCCGGAGCCAAAGCCGGAGCCGGAAGCGGAAGCACCGGTCGCTGCGGAGCTGGAGGCGGCGGTTGACCCGGCCGCGGAGCCGGCGGGAGGGGAAACGCCGGCCGATGCGCCCGATGCCCTCAGCGAGCCCGATGGCGGTGAAGGGGATCCCGCGACCCGGCCGGGGGCTGGGGTCGATAATTCGCCCTTGCTGCCCCCCCAGGCGCCGTGACCGCCAGCCCGGCTTCATACAAGGACACCCTCAACCTGCTGCAGACGCCCTTCTCGATGCGGGCGAACGCCAGGCAACGGGAGCCCGAGCTGCAGGCGTTCTGGGCCGAGCAACGGATCTACGAGCGGCTGAGCCGCCAGAACCCGGGCGAGGTCTTCACCCTCCACGACGGCCCGCCCTACGCCAACGGTCCGCTGCACGTGGGCCATGCCCTGAACAAGATCCTCAAGGACATCAACAACAAGTACGCCCTGCTGCGCGGGCGGCGGGCGCGGTTCGTGCCGGGCTGGGACTGCCACGGCCTGCCGATCGAGCTGAAGGTGCTGCAGGGCCTCTCCCCTGAGGAGCGGCAGGGGCTCGCCGCGATCGAGCTGCGCCGGCGCGCCCACGCCTACGCCCTCGAGCAGGTGGCCCTCCAGAAGGCCGGGTTCCAGCGCTGGGGCATCTGGGCCGACTGGGACACGCCCTACCTCACCCTGCAGAAGGAGTACGAGGCAGCCCAGATCGGTGTCTTCGGGCGGATGGTGCTCGCCGGACACATCTACAGGGGCCTCAAGCCGGTGCACTGGAGCCCCAGCTCCCGCACCGCCCTGGCGGAAGCCGAGCTGGAGTACCCCGATGGCCACACCTCCCCCAGCGTCTATGTGGCCTTTCCGGTGCTGGAGCTGCCCGCCGCTCTCGGCGACCGCCTCAGCGCCATCGGCCTGTCCACGCCCGGGGCAACCACCACGCCTGCCCCGGGGGAGCTGGCCGTCGCCATCTGGACCACCACCCCCTGGACCCTGCCCGCCAACCTGGCGATCTCGGTGAACGCCGCGCTGGACTACGCCCTCTGCCGCGTCCACCAGGGTGGCGATGGTGGGGGAGGCGGGTACCGCGGCAGCCGCCATCTGATCGTGGCCGCCGCCCTGGTGGAGAGCCTGCGGGAGAGCCTCCAGCTGAACCTGGAGCCCCTGCTCACCCTGAGCGGCGCCGAGCTGGAAGGTGTCCGCTACCGCCATCCCCTGCTCGATCGCACCAGCCCGGTGCTGATCGGCGGCGATTACATCACCACCGAAGCGGGAACCGGCCTGGTGCACACCGCCCCCGGTCACGGCGTCGACGACTTCCTGACCGGCCGAAAGGCGGGCCTGCCGGTGCTCTGCCCCGTGGACGAGGCGGGCACCCTGACGGCGGAGGCCGGCCCCTTCGCCGGCCTGAACGTGCTCCAGGACGCCAATGCGGCGATCATCTCCGCCCTGCGGGCCGCCGGCGCCCTGCTGCGGGAAGAACGCTACGCCCACCGCTACCCCTACGACTGGCGCACAAAGAAGCCGACGATCTTCCGCGCCACCGAGCAGTGGTTCGCCTCGGTGGAGGGGTTCCGCGCTCAGGCGCTCGAGGCGATCGCGGCGGTGGACTGGCTGCCCGCCAGCGGCCGCAACCGGATCGAGGCGATGGTGCGCGAGCGGGGCGACTGGTGCATCAGCCGCCAGCGCACCTGGGGGGTGCCGATCCCCGTCTTCTATCACCGGGACACGGGCGAGGTGCTGCTCGACGCCGGCAGCCTCGCCCACATCCAGGCCCTGATCGCCGAGCACGGCTCCGACATCTGGTGGGAGGCGGACGAAGCCGAGCTGCTGCCACCCTCCCATGCCGCCGAGGCCGCCCTTTGGCGCAAGGGCACCGACACGATGGACGTCTGGTTCGACTCCGGCTCCTCCTGGGCGGGGGTGCTGGGGGGCCTTGCCGACGATGGGGCGGGCCTGGTGGCGGTCGCCGATCCCACTCCCTTGCGCTATCCCGCCGACCTGTACCTGGAGGGCTCCGACCAGCACCGCGGCTGGTTCCAGAGCAGCCTGCTCACGTCGGTGGCCGTCAACGGCACCGCCCCCTACCGCCGCGTCCTCACCCACGGATTCACCCTCGATGAGAAGGGCCGCAAGATGAGCAAATCACTCGGAAACGTCGTCGATCCGGCCGTGCTGGTGGAGGGGGGCAGGAACGAGAAGCAGGAGCCGGCCTACGGCGCCGACGTGCTGCGGCTCTGGGTGAGTTCGGTGGACTATTCCGCCGATGTGCCCCTCGGGCCGGGGATCGTGCGACAGCTGGCCGATGTGACCCGCAAGGTGCGCAACACCGCCCGCTATCTGCTCGGCAACCTGCACGATTTCGATCCCGCCACCGACGGGGTGCCGATCACCGATCTGCCGCTGCTCGACCGCTGGATGCTGGAGCGCACCGCCAGCGTGATCGAGGCCGTCAGCGGCGATTTCGAGCGCTTCGAGTTCTACCGCTTCTTTCAGGCACTGCAGAACTTCTGCGTCGTGGACCTCTCCAACGTCTATCTCGACATCGCGAAAGACCGGCTCTACGTGAGCGCGTCGGGGTCCTTCCGCCGCCGCAGCTGCCAGACGGTGCTGGCGCTGGTGGTGGAGCGACTGGCCGGCCTGATCGCCCCGGTGCTCTGCCACATGGCCGAGGACATCTGGCAGGCCCTGCCCTATCCGGTGGCCGAGCGCTCCGTCTTCGAGCGGGGCTGGCCGGTGGCGGCCGCCTCCTGGCGCGAGGCGGCCCTGGTGGAGCCGCTGCGGCCGATCCTGGAGCTGCGCTCTCTGGTGAACCGGCAGCTGGAGAGCTGTCGCAGCGCCGGGACCCTGGGGGCCTCCCTGGAGGCGCGCATCGAACTTGAGCTCGGTGAGGGGGCGGCCGCCGCCGCCCTGGCCCCGGCCCTGGCCCGGCTGGACGCCAGCCCGCACCCCACGGTGGATGACCTGGCCGACTGGCTGCTCGTCTCCGAACTGCAGCGGCGTGATCCGGCCCAGCCTCCCCTGGCCGATTCCCTGGCCGAGGCCCATGAGGCGGGTCTCACGGTGCGGATCGCCCGGGCGATGGGCCGGAAATGCGAACGCTGCTGGCACGTGGAAACCGATGTCGGCCACCATCCCAGCCATCCCACCCTGTGCGGCCGCTGTGTGGCTGTGCTGAGCAAGCGCTGAGCCAGGCCGCTGCCGGGCCCCTCACCAGCGGGAGGGATCCAGAAACGATTCGACCGGCGCCGGTCCGGCCAGCACCTGCTCGTGCGCGGGGTTCAGCGGTCCCTGCAGCAGTTCGGCACTCTCCACGCGCGCCGTCTCCGGCAGGGCGGGCCGGTCGGGATCGACAGCAGTGGGATGGGTCACGCTGCTGGAGAAACCACGGAAGATCAGCAATTCGAACGCCTCGACGGACCCGTCTCCCGCTTCCAGCCCCACCGGCGGCAGGGTGCCCCGCAACCGCAGCACCCGGTCGGGCCGGCCGCGGCTGATCGCTTCGAGCTCGGCAAGCCAGGTCATCGGATGGGTCCGGATCGATCGGAAGCGACCGGCATCAGAATCCTCCCGCCACCCGGCCCTGGCGGGGCAACCGCACCAGCAGCCATTGCAACAGCCCCACCACGAAGGCGACCAGGGCCAGATAGCCAATGAAGGCCGTGAGCGTGGGGGTCAGATCGGCGCCGAAGATGAAGCTGAACAGCCGGGCCACCAGGGTGTGCAGGCGGCGGGGGGCCTCCAGCCACACCTGGCAGAAGGGGCGCTGCAGCTGCCCCAGGCCGCAGGTGGACGCACTGGCGGCCAGGGCGGCGCCGAGCACACCGAAACCGGTGAGCGCCCAGCGCCAGGCCCGCACCGTGAGGGGCAGCGGGCGCCAGGGGGGCAGATCGGCCAGTTCCTCGTTGAGATCCACCCAGAACCAGACCGCCGCCACCATCAGCAGCTTGGCCACCACGAGCAGCGGGTAGGCCAGCGGCCGGGCATCCACCAGCAGGAGCACGGCGATGGCCAGCAGGCTCGCCACCTTCCAGTAGATGCCCAGCAGCCGCACCAGGGCCCCCTCCCGCCGCAGGGCCGCCCAGAGCAACAGAACCAGAGGCAACCCCACCGTGACAACGACGGCGAGGCGAAAATCGAGCCACACCAGGGTCCGGTAGAGCAGGTCTGGCACGGGCGAGGTACGGGAAGGCGCCATTATCCGCGCCATGCTTCACCAGTAGGGTCCGATCCATGCCCGCGTCTCCCCTGCTCTCCTGGCTGAACCGTGGCGAGCGGACCGCGTCCTGCCGCACGGCTCTCTCGCGCAACGCCTCCCTGGAAGGCGCGGTGGATGACGTGGTGCGGGGACTGGCCGGCCGCGGCGAGGCTGATCTGGCCCTGGTGTTCTGCTCCACCACCTACGCCAGTGATCTGCCCCGGCTGCTGCCGCTGCTCCGGGCCCGGCTCCAGTCCCGCCACTGGCTGGGCTGCGCCGGCGGTGGCGTGGTGGGCACGGAGGTCTCCGGTGCGGCCCACGAGGTGGAGCAGGCACCGGCCCTGAGCGTGATGTTGCTGTGCCTGCCCGGGGCCGATCTGCAGCCGTTCGCCCTCGACACCACCTCCCTTCCCGATCTTGATGGCGACAGCCAGGGGTGGGTGAACTGGGTGGGGGCCGATCCGGAGCGGGCCCGCTCGATGCTGCTGCTGATCGACCCCACCTGCCCGGCGATCAACGATCTGATCGGCGGGCTCGACTACGCCTACCCCGACCTCGACAAGATCGGCGGCATCGCCGGCCCCCACAGCGCCGCCCATGGCTCCCTGCTGGTGGATGGGCGGGTGACGACGGGAGCTGTGGGGTGTCTGATCGGTGGCAGCTGGCGGCTCGATCCCCTGGTGGCCCAGGGCTGTCGTCCGATCGGACCGGTGTTTGAAATCGAGCGGGCCGAGCGCAATGTGGTGCTGCAGCTCAGCCGCGGCGACGAGCGCAACACTCCGGTCAACTGCCTGCAGACCATCCTCCAGAGCCTCGATCCGTCCGAACGGGACCTGGTGCGTCACTCCCTCTTCCTCGGCGTGGCCCGCAGCAGTTTCAGCCTGGCCGACGCGGCGGCCGCGGGCGGTTCCACCGCCTTCCTGGTGCGCAATCTGATCGGGGTCGATCCCCGCAACGGCGCCGTGGCGGTGGCCGAACGGCTGCGGGTCGGTCAGCAGGTGCAGTTTCAGCTGCGGGACGCGGCCGCCTCCAGGCAGGAGCTGCGCCAGTTGCTCAACGGCCAGGCCTCCCGGTCCCCCGCTCCGCTGGCGGCCCTGCTGTTCGCCTGCCTGGGTCGGGGGCAGGGCCTCTACGGGGAGCCGGACGGCGATGTGAGCCTCTGCCAGGAGCGGTTTCCCGACCTGCCGATCGGTGGGGCCTTCTGCAACGGTGAGATCGGTCCGGTGGGCGGCACCACCCATCTGCACGGCTACACGGCCAGCTGGGGCTTCCTGGTTCCGGAGGGCTGAGCCGTGGTGCGTCAGCACGTCAATCCGCTCAGTCGCCTCCACCAGCAGCCCCACCCCCTGCCGGGGCTCTGCGAACTGTTCGATCGGCCCGAGCAGCCGTTGCACCTCGACATCGGCAGCGCCCGCGGCCGGTTTCTGCTGGCCATGGCCCCGTTGCATCCCGACTGGAACTTCCTGGGCCTTGAGATCCGCCGCCCCCTGGTCGAGGCGGCCGAACGGGACCGCGGGGCCCTCGCGGACGCCCGGCTCCGGTTCCTGTACGGGAACGCCAACGTCAGCCTGCCGAGCTGGTTGCAGGCCCTGCCCGCCGGACGGCTGCAGCGGGTGACGATCCAGTTCCCCGACCCCTGGTTCAAGCTGCGGCATCACAAGCGCCGGGTGCTGCAGCCGGCGCTGCTGCGGGCCCTGGCCGGGGCGCTGGCGGAGGGGGGGGAGCTCTTCCTGCAGAGCGACGTGGTGGCGGTGATCGATCCGATGGTGCAGCTCATCGAGGCCAACGGCTGCTTCACGCGGCCCGAGGGCGACGGGCGGCCCTGGCTGGCCGCCAATCCGCTGCCGGTGCCCACCGAACGGGAACGGCAGGTGCAGGAGCTGAACCGGCCCGTCTTCCGGGTGCTCTACCGCCGCCAAGGTTCCAAGCCTCCGGCAGCCGGCCCTCGGGGTGCGGTGCTGGAGCGATCGGAGCAGCGCCTCCATAATCCCTCGGTCATCCCTGCCCGGGTCGTCGGATCGGCCCGGGCCGCCGGGGTTCCCGAAGGCACCTGAATGCACTCCCTTGCCCCCGAGGCCAGCCTGAGCCCCGCGGACCCCCCTGCCGGGGTGCCCCTCCTGCTGCGCTGGCAGGGTCAGCTGGGCCGGAAGCCCTCCGGTCCGCTGGCCAGCCACCTCAGCACGGTCGCCGGACTCGTGCTCTGCGCCCTGATGGCCGGCCTCCCACTGGTCACCCGGGCCGGGCTCAGCCTGCTGATCGCCGCCTGTGGGTTGCTCTGGCTGATCTGGGCCCTGAGCACCCCGGCGGGCCGGATCGGCTCCATCAGCGGCTGGCTGCTGCTGCTGCTGGCCGTGATGGTCGTCGCCACCGGCTTCTCTCCCGTGCCAGCGGCCGCGGCCAAGGGCCTGCTCAAACTGCTCAGCTATTTGGGGGTCTACGCCCTGATGCGCCAGCTGCTGGCCACCAGCCCGCCCTGGTGGGACCGCATCGTGGCCGCCCTGCTGGGCGGCCAGCTGCTCACCACGGTGATCGGGATCAGGCAGCTCTACGGCGACACCGACGCCCTGGCCCGCTGGTCGGACCCCAACTCGGTGGCCCGGGGGACGGTGCGGATCTACAGCACCCTGGGGAACCCCAACCTGCTGGCCGGCTATCTGCTGCCGATCCTGCCCCTCGCCGCGGTCGCCCTGATGCGCTGGCGCCGCCCCGCTGCCCGGCTCTACGCCCTCACCGCCCTGCTGCTCGGGAGCGTGGCCCTGGGTCTCACCTACAGCCGTGGGGGCTGGCTTGGTCTGGTGGCGGCCTACGGCAGCCTCGCCCTGCTGCTCGTGCTGCGCCGGACCCGCCACTGGCCGGCCCTCTGGCGCCGGCTCTTTCCCCTGCTGCTGCTGGCGGCGGCGGGGCTGCTGCTGGCCGTGGTCATCACCCAGGTGGAGCCGCTGCGGGTGCGGCTGCTGAGCCTGGTGGCCGGCCGGGAGGACAGCTCCAACAATTTCCGCATCAACGTCTGGCTGGCGGCCCTGCAGATGGTCCAGGACCGACCCTGGATCGGCATCGGCCCCGGTAACGATGCCTTCAATCTCATCTATCCCCTCTATCAGCAGCCAAAGTTCAACGCCCTGAGCGCCTATTCGATCCCGCTGGAGCTGGCGGTGGAGGGTGGCGCTCCCGCCCTGCTGGCAGCCCTGGGCCTGCTCTGGAGCAGCCTGCGCCTGGGGCTGGGCCAGCTGCGTCGGGACCATCCCCAGGTGCTCCCCGCCCTGGGGGCGGTGGCCGCCATCGCCGGACTCGCCGTCCAGGGCCTCACCGACACCATCTTTTTCCGCCCGGAGGTGCAGCTCACCGGCTGGTTCTGCCTGGCCACGCTTTCGGTGCTCGAGGCACCGGACGGGACCGGGGCACCCTCGCACCCGACGGATGGCTGAGGCCCCCAGCCCCCTGGACGGCCGCCCCCCGGAGGGCCGCTTGCTGGCGGGCTTCGACGCCGGCCAGACCCACACCACCTGCCGGCTGGCCCGGCCCCTGGCGGACGGCCGACTCCAGCTCGTGGCCGAGGGAACCGGGCCGGGAGTCAGTCACCTGGCGGCGCCCGGCGGTGAGGACCGCTTCGGCGAGGCCCTGACCCGGAGCCTGGCGGCGGCCCGCGACAGGGGCGCGGAGCCCGGCGGTCCAGACACCCTGCTGGCGGTTGCCGTGGGGGCCAGTGGCATCGAATCCGGAACCGGCGGGCAACCCCAGGGACGGGCCCTGGCCGCCCGGGCCCTGGGCATGCCGGCCCGGCGGGTGTGGGTGGGTGGGGATGAGCGCACGGCCCTGTGGGGGGCCCTGGCGGACCGCGCCGGCATCGTGGTGATCAGCGGCACCGGCTGCATCGCCGCCGGCCATGACGGACGGGGCCGAGAGCACCGGTGCGGCGGCTGGGGCTGGCAACTGGACCGGGCCGGTTCAGCCTGCGACATCGGGCGGGACGCCCTGGTGCTCTCGCTGGAGATGGCCGACGGCCGCCGTCCCGACGGCACCCTTCGCGAGGCCCTTTGGCAGGCCCTCGGCCGGGCGGCGCCAGGGGAGGAGGGCATCAATCCCGGGCCGATCAGTCCACAGCAGATCAAGGCGCTGGTGGTGGCGCCGGGGTTCGGGGCCGCGGACTTCGCCCGGCTCGCGCCCGTGGTGGAGGCCTGTGCCGCGGCCGGCGACGCCGAAGCCCGGGCCGTGCTGGACCGCTCCGCCCGCGGCCTGGCCGAGCTGGCGCGGGGGGTGGCGAAGGCCCTGGAGCTCGAGCGGCCCGTGGTCTGCGGCCTGGGCGGCGCCCTGACCCACCTCGGCCAGTTCGCCGCGGCCTACCGCCGCGCCCTGCTGGCTGCCCTGCCGGGAGCGCGGCCCCGGCCTCCCCGCAGCGACGCCTGTCAGGGGGCCCTGGAGCTGGCCGCCCAGCTGGCCAGCCAGTTCAGCTCCGATTGAGCTGGGCGGCGGCCAGAACCGCCAGGTGGGACGACCAGTGGTCGACAGCGCTCTGCTCGGAGGCTTCCACCATCACTCGCAGCAGCGGCTCGGTGCCGCTGGCGCGGACCAGCACACGGCCCATGCCCGCCATGGCCGCCTCCGCCTGATCGACCGCCCGGCGCAGGGGTTCGCACTGCTGCCACTCCTGTCGCCGCTCCCGATCGGGCACGGTCACGTTGATCAGGGCCTGGGGATAGGGCTGGAAGCTCGTGTCCAGCCACTCCGCCAGACTCCCGCCCCCGTCGTGGATCAAGGTGGCCACCTGCAGGGCGCTGAGCAGGCCATCGCCGCTCATGCCGTGGCGGGCCGAGAGGATGTGGCCCGACTGTTCCCCGCCCAACGCCGCGCCGCTGGCCTCCATCGCCGCATGCACATGCTGGTCGCCGACGGGAGTGCGCTCCAGCACGCCCCCACGGGCCTGCCAGGCGCGCTCGAAGCCCAGGTTCGACATCACGGTGGCCACCAGCCGACGCTGGGGCAGGTCCCCCGCCGCCAGCAGGGCTCCCCCCCAGAGGTACAGAATCTGATCCCCATCGACGACCCGGCCGCGGCCATCCACCGCGAGCATCCGGTCGGCATCGCCGTCAAAGGCGAAGCCCATCGCGGCGCCGGTGGCAAGCACGGCCCGGCGCAGGGGTTCGAGCTGGGTGCTCCCACAGCCCACGTTGATGCGGGCCCCATCGGGCTCCCCATGCAGGACCGTGAGCTCGGCGCCGAGGGAGCGGAACACCTCGGCGCCGCAGGCCGTGGCGGACCCCCAGCAGAGATCCAGCACGATCCGACAGCCATCGAGGCGACGCCCCGCCACGCTCGTCAGCAGGGCCGCGCTGTAGTCGGCCAGGAGATCGCTGCGCTCCCGGGCCGGTCCCCAGCCACCGCCGGCGGCCGGCCGGGCTGGCGAAGCCTCGGCGGGCCGAGCCACGGAGTCGCCGCGCAGACCGGCTTCGATCGCCCCCTGCTGGCGGCGATCGATCTTGGCGCCGGAGGCGCCGAACACCTTGATGCCGTTGTCCTCGGGGGGGTTATGGCTGGCGGAAACCATCAGACCGCCGGAGGCGCCAAGCCGGCGGATCGTGCCGGGCACGGCGGGGGTGGGACACAGGCCCAGGCTCCAGACCTCGCGGCCGGCGGCGGTGAGCCCGGCGGTGAGGGCCGCCACCACCATCGGTCCGCTGCTGCGGGAGTCCGAACCGATCAGCACCGGCCCCGCGACCGGCAGCACCCGACCGCACCAGTAGCCCAGCTGCAGGGCCAGGATCGGCGTGAGCACGGTGCCGGCCCGGCCCCGGATGCCGTCGGTGCCGAAGCCGGCCACGGCACTCCCGAGGGGAACACCGACGGGGAAGTCGGCCGACTGAGGCATCGGGGGCTGACGACGATGGCTGGCAGGCTACGCGGACGGTTCCAGGCTCCGCTTCGCCGTTGCGTCGCCGTCGCTCAGCGCCAGCGGCGCGGCCACCAGGCCCAGCGCACCAACTCCAGCACCGCCCAGATCAGCAGGCTGCCCACCACCCAGCCCGGAAGAGCCGCCAGCGGCCAGAGCGGCCGGAGCAGCAGCGCCGCCAGGGCCAGGGCCACCAGGAGCAGGGCTCGGCGGCGCTGGGGGGCACCGGGCAGCGTGCTGAGCCAGGGAGGCAGGGAGGGCCGCAGGCGCATGGCCATCGGAGGGGACCCCCAGAATGCCAAAGCTTCAGCGGCGACCACCTTTGCCCCAGCAGCCCTCCACCGCGCTTCGCGGCCCGCTCACCCTCGCCCTGACGGTGCTGGGCAGCGCCGCCCTGCTGCTGGTCGGCCGGCAGCTGCTGCACCACCGTCCCCTGCCCTCCCCGGACACCCCTGCGGCGGTGCTGGAGCGGACCCGCCGCTGGGATCCGGACCCGGAGCGGCGGCGCGAGGCGGCCCTGCTGCTGCTGGCCGGCGCCGGCGACGATCCCGTCCGTCAGCGACAGCTGCTGCGGGCCCAGGGCTGGGGGACGGCCCCCCTGGCCCCGGTGGCCCTCAAGCGGGACGCCCTGGCCGCCGAGACCCTGGGTCGGAATGACCAGGCCCGTGACCTCTGGCGGCAGCTCGAGCGACGCTTCCCCGACGCACCCCCCAGCGCCGATGCGCTCTACGCCCTCGGCCGCGAGGAGCCTCCGCTGCGGCTGGCCCTGCTGCGCCGGTTCCCGGCCCATCCCGCCGCTCTGGCCGCAGCGGTGGAGCAGGGTCCGGCCGAGCGGGAGCGGCTGACAGGCGCCCTGCACCTGGCCCGCTGGGGTCCGCGCTGGCCCGGGGCGGAGCCCCTGCTGAGGCAGGCCTGCCAGCGGGGGAGAGCGACCCTGGGCACCGCGGAGCGGGCCCAGCTGGCCAGCGGCCTGGCCCGCCTCGGCGACGGTGCGGGGGCGGCGCTCTGCCTGGGGCCGGCCACTGCCGATGCCGCCACCGATGCCGCCACCGAGCTCGCCATCGGCGACGCCCAGCTGAGGGGGACCGGGGAACAGCAGCGGCAAGGGGAACGGCGGCTGCTGGACCTGGCCCAGCGCTGGCCCCGGAGCCCGGAAGCCCAGGATGCCGTGCGGGCGCTCAGCCATCAGACCGACGCTCCCGCCCTGCTGGCCCAGCTGCCGTCGACCCTGGTCGACACGGCACCGGTCCAGGCCCGTCTGGCCCGGCAGAACGGCGGCGACGGCTGGCGGTCGGTGCTAGGCCGCTGGCCCCTGGATCCGGCCAGCTGGGAGCTCCAGTGGGAGCTGGCGCGGCAGCGGCTGCTGGAGGGCGAGTGGGCCGCCGCCGCCACCCTGCTGGCGGCCCTGCCGCCGGAGCGCCTGCCCGCCCCCCTGGCCGCGCGCCAGTTGTTCTGGCTGGGGTTCGCCCGCGAGGCCCGGGGCGAGTCGGGCGCCGCCCGGCAGAGCTGGGAGCGGCTCCTGGCCCGCCATCCCTGGGGCTATTACGCCTGGCGGGCCCGCTGGCGGCTGGGCCAGCCAGGGGCGAACCTCCGGCTGCGCGCCGGCGGCGCCGGTGACAGGCCCCCCTCGGCCACGACCGCGGCGCCAGGCGCACCGGCGGCGCCACCGGTCCCGGCCTGGCAGCCCCTGGCCAGCGGCGACGCGGACCTCGACCGTCTCTGGCGCCTCGGCCTGCCCCTCGAGGCCTGGGAACAGTGGCGGCAGGAGCGCCCCGCAGTCACCACGACACAGCCGGATCGGCTGGTGGTGGAGGGGCGCCTGCGCCAGGGTGTCGGCGACGACTGGACCGGCCTGGGGCAGCTGGAACTGGCCAGCCTCCGCTGGCTCGGCGGGAGCTGCCGCGCCACCCTGCCCCTGGAGCGGGCACTCCATCCCCACCGCCACGGCGCGGTGTTCGCGGCCGCGGCCGCGGCCGCCGGGCTCGATCCCAGCCTGCTGCTGGCGGTGGCCAAGCAGGAATCCCGCTTCACGCCCTCCGTTGGTTCAGGGGCCGGGGCCATCGGTCTGCTGCAGCTGCTGCCCTCGACCGCCTCCGAGCTGGCCGGCGCCCCCGTCACCGCCGAGGAACTGCGGCAGCCCGAGCGCAATGCACCGCTGGGGGCCCGCTATCTGCGGCAGATGCTGGACCTGTGGCGGGGCAATCCCTTCGCGGCGGTGGCCAGCTACAACGCCGGGCCGGGCGCCGTCGCGGGCTGGATCGACCCCCGGCTGGGACCGACCCCGGAACTCTGGGTCGAGGCGATCCCCTATCCGGAAACCCGTCTCTACGTGAAGAAGGTGCTGGGGAACCTCTGGAGCTATCAGCAACCACCCCAGGGGGACTGCTGAGGCGGGAGCCGCTGGGCTTGATGGGCAGGGGCCGGACCGGGCGTCACCCGGCCTGTGGGCTCAGAACGGGCCGGGCCGCCAGACCCCCTCCACCTGGAGCCAGCGCCCCAGCCAGATCCCCAGCAGCACGTACGCGCTCAGGGCCAGGGCGGTGACCAGGGGCGGCGGGACGACCCGGATGCGCACGAGGTCCAGCCGGGCCAGCAACACCCCCGAAGCCAGAATCACCGCATCGGCCAGAATGCGCAGATGCAGCAGATAGAGACCGATGATCGTCACCAGCAGCAGGGTGATGATCAACGTGATCACCCGGCTCACGGCCATGAGCAGAGATAGCTGACGCAGCAGCAGATCCGGCATCGAGGCCACCACCACCACCAGCAGAGCCTGCAGGAATTCGATCGACCAGTAGAGCTGGTAGGCATGATCGAGGGACGGGACAGGCCAGCTGGAGATCAGGGCAGGGGCCTGCACCACCCAGTGCATGCCGAGGTAGACGCTGACCACCCAGAGGAAGAGAAGCCAGGGCGCCCGCAGCGGCAGCAGGGTGAAGCGAAGGATCGCCAGGACCAGGCCGCTCATCGGGCCTCCAGGACCAGGTCGATCGCCTCGAGCGGACAACTGGGGATGCATTGCTCGCAGACCAGACAGCGCTGGGTGTCGAAGTGCAGCCTCCAGTCTGGCGCTCGGCTCTGGAGGGCCCCGCTGGGACAGACGCTGACGCAGATGCCGCAGTCGACGCAGCGGAGGGGGTCGATCCGGATCTCACCTGGGGCGCGATCGAGGCCGAGGCCCATGCCTTCGAGCCATTGCTCCGCCGCATCGAGTTCGTCGATGTCCCCGGAGAGCTCCACCACCATCGTGCCGCTCTGGTTGGGAGCGATCTGGGCCCGCAGGATCTTGGCGGCGATGTCGAAATCGACGGCAAGCCGATAGGTGATCGGCTGGTGCACCGCCTCCCGCGGGAAATGAATGGTGAGGCGACGCTTCACGGGCGGCCATCCTGGACCCCGATGGTAACGAGACCCGGCTGCGGCTTCCGGCCGGCGTCGCCGGAGCGACCAAGCCCGGAACTGCCAGAGTGCCGCTCAGCCCTCGCCTCCGCCGGCGCTCCGATGACCGACCCCGCTCCCTCCCCCCCCTCCGGTCCCCCGCTGGGGCGGCGGGAGCGCATGCTCCTGGCCGCACTCGCCGCTGCTCTGGCGGTGCTGCTGTTCTGGCTGCGCGGTGGCCTGCAGAGTGAAGCCCCACTGGAGCAACTGGCCCGCCGCTCACCCGAACTGCCGATGGCCCTGGCCAGTGGTCGCCCCACGATCGTGGAGTTCTACGCCGACTGGTGCGAAGCCTGCCGCTCGATGGCCCCCGCCATGGACGCCCTGGACCGCCAGCACCAGGGTTCCCTCAACCTGGTGCTGCTGAACGTGGACAACCCGCGCTGGCGGCCGGAGATCGAGCGCTACGACGTGAACGGCATCCCCCAGCTCGAGTTGTTCGACCGCGCCGGGATGGTGGTCGGCCGCTCCCTGGGCGCCCGCAGTGCCCCGGAGCTGGCCGCGATCGCCACCGCCCTGATCACCGACACGCCGCTTCCGCGGCTGGCCGGGGTCGGCAGCCTCAGCCTGCTGCCCGCCGCCCCGATGGTGGCTGCAGACGCCCCGGACACCCCGGCCGCCGGGCCGGCACCGGCTGGCCCCCGCAGCCACGGCTGAGTCCGCCCTGCTTCAGCCCACACCTCCGGCTCTCCGCCCTCCGCGCTTCGCCCACCCCCTGATTTCCCCCCATGGACCGCTTCCGGGTCGAGCTGATCGCCGCCACCCCCAACCCGCAGCAGTGCGTCTACGCGGCCATGCATCAGGACTACAGCGAGGGATTCGTGGCCGCCGATCGGGCCGGCTGGCCTGATGAACGCACGGCCGGCGCGATCTGCGTGAAGCGGCTGCTCTCCGGCGAGCGGGGCCACTACGGCCCGCTGGAGCACGCCCAGATCGTGCTCAACGTGGGCTGGTTTCCCCACTCGGTGATGCAGCAGGCCCGCACCCACCGGGTGGGCGTGAGTTTCGATGTGCAGTCCATGCGCTACACAGGCGACCGGATCTGCAAGGCCGCCGCCGGGAGCCTGGATCTCGAGGAGGTGTTCTATCTGCGCCCGACCGGCGACTACTGCGACCGCCAGGGCAAGAAGTACACCTACGACGCGGCCCAGCGGGCGCAGGATCTGGAGCTCTGCCGCCGGGCCGCCGAGCGCTACCGCGACCTGCTGGGCGCCGGCTTCGCCGAGGAGCACGCCCGCGGCATCCTGCCCTTCGATTACCGGCAGCACTTCGTGGTGAGCTTCAGCCTGCGGGCCTTCCTGCATTTCCTCGATCTGCGGGCCAAGCTGGATGCGCAACTGGAGATCCGCCAGCTCTGCGATCTGATGTGGCCCCACCTGGAAGGGTGGGCTCCCGAATTCGCAGCCTGGTACGAAAAGAGCCGGCTGCACAAGGCCCGGCTGGCGCCCTGATCAACCGCAGACCCCGCAGCTCCCATGCCCCGGCCCGGTTTCGTTCCGCTCTCGCTTCAGGCCGCATCGCTGCTGGCTTCACCCCTGCTGACCCTGGCGCTGCTGAGCTCGGCTGGGCGGGGCCAGACCCTGATCGACGCCGCCGCGGCCGGGGCCGCCCAGGGATCGCTGCAGCGGAGCGTGGGCCCCAGTTACGGCGAGGCGCTCCGCAGCCTGCGCCAGATGTCCCCCCTGACACCGGCGTCGCCGGCCGGCCTTGCCCCAGGCAGTGCCGGCCGGCGACGCCCGGCGCCCGCGGCCGGCGCTCCCAGCGGTGGGGCCGGGCGGGCCGACGGGGCGCCCCCCTTCGTGCTCAATGGCCAGGTGATCGGATCCTGCAGCAGCGGGCTGCCCTGTCTGAATCAGATCCGCCGCGCCATGGGCCTGCCCCAGACAGGGTGGCGCTAGCCCTCTCTGCCCTCACACCTTCGCCAGGGTCACCCGCTCCGGCTGGTGCTGATACTTTCCCGCCCGGTCGCTGTAGGTGGTGTCGCAGGGATCTCCCTCGAAGAACAGGAGCTGGGTGATGCCCTCATTGGCGTAGATGCGGCAATCGGCGCCGGAGGAGTTGCTGAACTCCAGGGTGAGGTGTCCCTCCCAGCTGGCCTCGGCGGGCGTGGTGTTCACGATGATCCCCAGGCGGGCGTAGGTGCTCTTGCCCAGGCAGATCACGGTGATGTTGGCCGGCACCCGCAGCTTCTCCAGGGCCACCCCAAGGCCGTAGGAGTGGGCCGGCAGGATGAAGTAGGCCCCGTCCTCGTCGTGCTGGAGCGGGGCGGGCTCCAGGTTGGCCGGGTTGAACCGTTTCGGGTTCATCACCGTGCCGGGCACATGGCGGAAGATCAGGAATTCCTGCGGCGACAACCGCAGGTCGTAGCCGTAGGAGGAGCAGCCGTAGCTCAGCACCGGCGCGGCCCGGTTATCGGGATCGAGGTGACGCACCAGGCCGGCCTGGAAGGGCTCCAGCATCCCGCCGGCGGCCTGGGCGTGGATCCAGCGGTCGTTCTTGAGCATCAGCCGCCCCTCCGCAGCTGGGTGACCTGATCCGCCATGGCCAGCAGGTCCTGCGGCATCACCGGCCCGGTGAGGATCACATCGAGATGGGCCGGCCGCTGCTCCAGGGTGGCCACCACCTCCGGCGCAGCCAGGAAGCCGAGCTCGATCGCCAGACCCAGCTCATCCAGCACCAGCAGGTCGATGGTGGCCGCGAGCAGCTGCTCCCGGCTGAAGGCCCACACCTGCTGAACGGCCGCCCCCACCTCGGCGGGGAGGTCGCTGGAGGGTTCGCTCAGGCAGGCGGGAACGGCCGGACGCAGCCACTGCAGACGGCCGCACAGCCGGAGCGCCTGGCCGGGGCCCTGATCCACGCCCCCCTTGAGGAACTGGCTGATCAGCACGCGGCTGCCCAGGCCGGCGCTGCGCAGGGCCTGGCTGAACACCCCGTCGAAACTGCCTCGGAACGGTGCGGTGTGCACCTGCAGCAGCCCCTCGGGCCGCGCCAGCAACGGCCGCGGCCGGCCCGCCGCCGGACGGGCCGCGGGAACGGGCCGCAGGGGATGCCGGGGTTCATGGGGTGGGCTGATCAGGCTGACCGTCATCAACACCCCATCGGAGACGCGATGCTGAATGTAGCGGTGACGGGCCGCTTCACAAGGGAATGGCACCATCCCTAGCGCAAACATCCGTACCACCCCCAGGGGGGGCTCCCAGGCCAGCCGGGCTCGGATGAACAGCGAGTGTGTCTTTCGCTACACGCCACACCGGTGCCGATCCGTAGCTTCCAACCACAGCTCTTCCGCCCCAATGGTCGGCGCCATGCGCGGATTCAGCCGCACCAGCACCACTCCGCCCCCCCAGGCCGGCCTCACCACCGCTGGCAACGGTTCGGCCACCTTGCTGGAAGTGATGCGCGGCCTCACCGGCTGCTCCATCGAGACGGTTGAGCGTGGCAAGACCATCTTCTTCCCGGGAGACCCTGCCGAGCGGGTCTATCTGCTGCGCCGCGGCGCGGTGCGGCTCTCGCGCGTCTATGAGTCGGGGGAGGAGATCACCGTGGCGCTGCTGCGGGAGAACAGCCTGTTCGGTGTGCTCTCCCTGCTCACTGGCCAGCGCTCCGACCGCTTCTATCACGCCGTCGCCTTCACCCGGGTTGAACTGGTGGCCGCGCCGGCCGCCTCGGTGAAACGGGCGATCGAACAGGATCCGAGCGTCGGGCTGTTGCTGCTGCAGGGACTCTCCTCCCGCATCCTCCAGACCGAAACGATGATCGAAACCCTCACCCACCGGGACATGTCCTCCCGGCTGGTGAGCTTCCTGCTGGTGCTCTGCCGGGACTTCGGCGTGCCCAGCTCCGATGGCATCACGATCGACCTGCGCCTTTCCCACCAGGCGATCGCCGAGGCGATCGGCTCCACCCGGGTCACGATTACCCGGCTGCTGGGCGATCTGCGCCAGGCGGGGCTGGTGCAGATCGACCGCAAGAAGATCACGGTGTTCGATCCGGTGGCCCTGGCCAAGCGGTTCAGCTGACCAGGGCCACCGGCCCCGGGGCGACGAGACACCGATACTGAAGCTCTCCGCCCTGCGCCGTGTCCGCCTGGCTGCTCATCCTCGCCCTGCTGGTGCTCGGTGGGGTGCTCGCCACCCTCGGGGATCGCCTGGGCAGCCGTGTCGGCAAGGCCCGGCTGAGCCTCTTCAACCTGCGCCCCCGCAACACGGCGGTGCTGATCACGGTGCTCACCGGCAGCCTGATCAGCGCCGTCTCCCTGGGGCTGATGCTGGCGGTGAGTGAACGGCTGCGGGTGGGCCTCTTCGAGCTCGACAGCCTCCAGGAGAAGCTGCGGGACAGCCGCTCCAGCCTGGGCCGCAGCGAAAACGCCCTCAAGCGCAGCCGACAGGAGCAGCGGCGGGCCGAGCAGGGGCTGCGCCGGGCCGAGCGGGAACGGCAGGAATCCCGCCGCCAGCTCACCGCCGTGGAACTGCAGGCCAGGCGCCTGCGGGCGGAGCTGCGGCCATTGCAGAACCAGCGAGAGCAGCTGCTGCTGCAGCGGACGCAGCTCAGCCGGGACATTGCCAGCAAGGATCAGGACATCCGCCGCACCGAGGCCGAGCTGGCCCGGGTGAAGCAGCAGATCGCGGCCGGGGAGCAGGAACTGCAGGGCCTCGAGGAGAAGCTGATCGCCCTGCGCCGCGGCGACGTGGTGATCAGCAGCGGTCAGCCACTGGCCACCGCCAAGGTGGCCTTGAAGAATCCAGCCGAGGCCAAGGCGGTCATCGATGCCCTGCTGCGTCAGGCCAACCTGAGCGCCTTTCAGCGGGTGCTCCCCGAGGAGACCCCGAACCGCCAGATCCTGCTTGTCTCGCGTCAGGACATCGCCAAGCTCGAAAGCCTGATCGGCAAGGGAGGCTCCTGGGTGGTGAGCATTCTCTCCGCCGCCAACGTGGTGCGCGGGGAACAGCAGGTGCTGGGCTTCCCCGACCTGCGGCCGAACCGCCAGGTGATCCGCCAGGGGGAACTGATGGCCTCCACTGTGCTCGAGCCCGACGAACGGTCGGTCGTGCAGGTGCGCAGCCGCCTCAACCTGCTGCTGGCGGCGTCCTTCGCCAAGGCCCAGCGCCAGGGATCCATCGCCGATGGGGTTCAGTTCGACGCCGCCACCTTCAATCGCCTCGGGCAGGAACTCACCGAACGCCCCCTCGGGCAGCCGGTGACGCTGGAGGCCATCGCCAGCCGGAATGCCGACACCGCCGACCCGATCGTGCTGACCCTGCAGCCGGTGGAGGCCTCGACCGGGCGGGCCGGGCCTCCGTCCAGGGGCCGCCTGCCATGACCCTGCCGAACGGCGGAGCCCTGGCCGGTCTCGATCCCGGACGCTGCAAGTGCGGGCTGGTGCGCAGTGATCCGGAGCGCCGCCGGATCGGCGAGGCGCTGATCCTGCCGCCGGAGGCGACCTGGACACGGCTCCGCTCCTGGCTGGAGGAGGGCGCGGTGGTCGCCGTGGTGCTCGGCAACGGCACCGGCAGCGGCGCCTGGCACCGGCGACTCACCCCCCTGGCCCCGGTGCTGCTGGTGGAGGAGCGCGGCACCACCCTGGCGGCCCGCGGGCGCTACTGGCAGCTCTTCCCCTGCCGGGGCTGGAAGCGGCTGCTGCCGATGGGGCTGCGCCAGCCCCCACGGGACTGGGACGACGTGGTGGCCCAGTTGCTGCTGGAACGCCAGCTGGGCCATCGCCTCGATCGCCCTCCGCCGGGGGCGGAGCGGCTCAGATCGTCGCCCGCACCGTGAAGGCGTAGTCACCGCCGGGCTCCAACTGGTAATCGGCCCGAAGCAGGAAGCGCAGCAGCGCGTCCTGAATCAGGGCCCGACCCAGGGATGGCTCCACGGACAGTTCGCCGCGATCGAACGACCAGCGGAAGGTCCACTGGAAGCCACCGGCCACCACCTCACCTTCGAGCAGCTGGCTGCTGAAGCTCTGGTGCAGCACCCGGAGCTGGGCGGTGGTGGCGGGAAGACGGCTCACGGATCGGCTGGCGCGGGGGTCGGGGGGAGCCCAGGGTCAGGCAGGACTGGGTTGAAAACTGTTCAGACGGTTGCCCGCCCGCACATAGCCCAGCCGACGGATCAGATCGACGCCGGCCAGCACTTCCGCGAGCACGTCCTCAAGCAGGGGCCGCTCAGCGGCCTCGAAGCGTCCGAGGACATGGGAGACGGTGCGGGCCTTGCGCAGGGCCGGATCCAGCGCCGGAGCACCGATGCCGATGCGGAGGCGGGCGAAATCCTGGTTGCCGAGCTGGGCGATGGTGCTGCGCAGGCCGTTGTGGCCGCCCGCGCCTCCGGAGCGGCGCAGCCGCAGACGCCCGAGGGGAAGATCCATGTCATCGACCAGGACCAGCATCTGATCGGGCCGCAATCCGAACCAGTCGAGCGTGGCACGGATCGCCCGGCCGCTCTCGTTCATGTAGGTGGTGGGCTTGAGCAGCCGGAGCCGGCCGGCCCCATGGCCCAGATCGGCCACCCAGGCCTGCAGCTTGCCGCTCTGCCGGAAGGTCGCCCCTTCCCGCTCGGCCAGACGCTCGAGAGCCATGAAGCCCACGTTGTGCCGGGTTTGGCTGTACCTGTCGCCGGGATTGCCGAGCCCCACCACCAGCTGAAGATCCCCGACCGGGGGGGAGTAGACGGTCATCGAAGCAGTCTGGAAGCGGCAGGTGCCCGGCAGGGCGGAGGTCAGGGGGGCGCCGAATGGCCGTCGACCGGGGCGGCGGCGGTGGTCGAAGGGGTGGCGGGCGGCCGGGTCGTGAGCGTCTCGGAGTCGGGCGGCTCGGCGGTGGAGGGTGCCGGGGCCGCGGGCGCCGGGGCCCCGGGAACCGACGCGAGCGGGGCCGCCGAGAGGGCTTCCGGTGACCGGTTCTCCCCGTCATCCGGCCAAGGAGTGGAGGCCACGGTCTCGGAGTCAACCGCCTTGCGGAATTCCTGCTCGAAGTCGCGGGAGGCCGTCTGGAACCCCTTGAGGGTCCGCCCCAGGGTGCGACCGAGCTCCGGCAGCCGCTTGGGGCCGAAGACCAGCAGGCCGATGGCGGCGATCACCGCCATTTCCGGCAGACCGATCCCGAAGACGTTCATGGCAGGAGAACAGACAGGTGGAGCGGGTTGCTCCGAGGCGGATCAGCCGAGGCCGTTCCAGTTGACCGTGATGCCATCCAGCAGCAGCGACTTGTTGTACAGCTGCAGGATCACCAGCAGAAACACCAGGAACAGCAGCATGAACACGCCCATCACCGGGGTGGTCCCCCAGCCCGGAACGACCTTGCCGTACTCGGAATTCAGCGGACGAAGCAGATTTCCCAGGGGGGTGCGTTGGGCCATGACGGCGCTGTCCTCTCTGGCACAGGAGTGGGATCGTTACTGTAGAGGGCCGGCCCCGGCCAATGCTCCCCCTGTCGAAAGATGTGACCGAGCCTGGCCCCATGCCCCCCGTCTGCCCTGATCCGTCCCCGGACCCGTCCGGCCCACTCCACCTCCCGACTCCCCCCACGCCCGCCACCAACTGTGACCGACACCTCCCCCGCCATTTCCGTCGCGATCACCGTGCTGGTGGCCCTGCTGGCCCTCACGGGCTTCGGGGTCTACACGGCCTTCGGCCCCCCCTCCAAGCAGCTCACCGACCCGTTCGACGATCACGACGACTGAGCAGGAGGGCGGCTGATCCGCCAGCTGGCGAGCTGCCAGGGTCCCAGCAGCTCGGGATCCTCTCCAACCGCGGCGGCGCCCCCCGATCCGAGTGAGTCCCCCAGCCCATCGGTGCGCTCCAGCACGCGCCAGGCGGGTCCGAGCCGGAGCCGGTGCCGCAGGGGAGAGAGGTTCTGGGCGGTGAGCCGCAGCACCCCCGGCTGCCGATCGGGGCGCAGCGCGATGAGCCGCAGGTCCTGATGGCCCAGCTCCAGCAGCGCTCCCGGCTCGAGCGGAGCCGCCGGTCTCCCGGCGATCCCGGCGGCTCCCGCCGCCGGCCGCAGCCAGCAGGGTTCCCGGAACCGCACCGCCTCGGCCACGACCCCCGCCTGGCGCCAGCCGCCCGCGCAGGGCATCAGGGCCATCCGTAGCCGCTGGGGACCGTTGTCGGCGCCGGGGTCGGGCCAGGTGGGCCCCCGCAGCAGCGAGATTCCGAGGCGCTCCGGGGTCGCCCCCACGCCCTGGGGGCCGTCCAGCAGCACCGCCAGCCCCCCGGTGGCCGCCTGGCTGGCCGCCCATCCGATCGCGGCCACCTCCCAGCGGCTCTCCTCCCGAGCGGTGGCGCCGACCGCCGGCCGCTCCAGGACCCCCCCCGAGGTGTCGGCGGCCCAGCGCTGGGCTCGCTGCAGCAGGGGCAGCTCCAGGCGGAGCAGTTCATGGCGCTGCCGCCAGTCCACCTGCAGGGTCAGCTCCAGCCAGGGGCTGCCGGCGCGGAGCTGCACATCCAGCCGCAGGGGGCTGAGGCCGCAGCGCCCACGCCAGACCAGCCGGCCGCAGAGGGGCCCCTGCTCAGCCAGGTGCGGCCCGGGATCCCAACTCAGCGGCAGCGGCCGCTGCCGGTGATCGGCAGCCAGATCCCAGGCATCCCAGAACTCGCCCCGGTCGGCCCAGCGCCGCCAGCCGATCGGGGCGGCCAGCTGGGCGTGGCCGTCGCTCCCCCAGAGCTGTTCGACGCCGGCGGTGCCGATCTGGGCCCAGACCAGGCCATTGCCCAGCCGCCAGCGCGCCCCGCCCCCTTCCCCGGCTTCGGCCAGACGCGCGAGTCGCACCGGCGCGTCGATCGCCTCCGCCGGCCCGGGAGCCGGCCCCTCGGGCCCATCCTCCAGTCGCCGCTCCAGCGGCAGGACGCTGAGGCCCGCCGGCGCCCGCAGCTGGACCCAGGTCCCCCCGGCCGTCGCCGACTGGGAGGGCAGACGCCGGCCGTGCAGCCACCAGGAGCCGGCCGGGAGCCGCAGGCTGAGGGGGGCGGCCGGCAGGGGCTGCAGCCGCGCCAGCCACCAGGAGGCGCCGGCGGGAGCCGCCGGGAGCCAGGCCATCAGGGCCCGGTCCCGCTGGCGCCTGGCCAGGCGGCGGGCTTGGTGCCACTGGGGTTCGGCCTGCTCGAACACCTCCGGGATCGAGGTGCCGGGGAGGATGTCATGGAACTGCTGAAACAGCAGGGTTCGCCAGTCGACCGGGTCGTCCCCGCCGCCCCGTCCCTCCGACCAGAGCAGCGAGGCCGCCAGGTCCGCTTCCCGCAGCAGCCGCTCCAGGCTGCGATTGTGCCGTTTCTGGTCCGGGCGGCTGGTGGCGCAGCCGCGGTGCAGTTCGAGGTAGAGCTCGTCGCGCCAGACCGGCAGCCGCCCACGATGGGGCTCCAGCCGCTCCAGATAGGAGCGCAACGTGCCGTGCCGCTGGGGTGCCGCCGCCGGATGCCCCCGCCAGAGTTCGAGCTGCTCGAGCATCTCGGCGGTGGGACCGCCGCCGTGGTCCCCGACCCCCGGCAGCCAGAGCGCCTCGGCGTCACCGCTGGTCCGGAGCCAGTCGAGCCGGTAGCGCTCCATCGCCAGCGGATCGCCGTCAGTGCCGATCGGGGCCGTCATCAGCGCAAGCAGCTCGGCGCCGCAACGGCTGCGCCAGCGGAACAGACGGTGGGGGAACGGGTTGGCGGCGTTCCAGGCCAGCTTGTGGGTGCAGAACCAGCGCACTCCGGTGGCGGCCGCCACGGCCGGAAGACCGGCCGCGAAGCCGAAACTGTCCGGCAGCCAGGCCAGGGAGTGCTCCCACTCCGGGAAGGTGGCCCGGCTGTAGGCCTGACCCTCCTGGAACTGGCGCAGCAGGGAGGCGGTGTCGAGCAGAACGCAGTCGCTCTCGACCCAGGGACCATTGAGCGGCTCCCAGCGCCCGCTCCGCATCGCCGTCCGGATGCGGGCGAACAGCGCCGGACGGTGTCGCTCCAGCCAGGCGTAGAGGGCGGGGGTGGAGTGGCCGAACCGCAGGTCCGGATGGCGCTCCATCAGATCGAGGGCCGATTCGAAGGTGCGCACAGCCGCCTGCCAGGTGTCGGCCACCGGCCAGAGCCAGGCCAGATCCAGATGGGCGTGACCCAGCAGGTGGACGCCGGCGCCCGGCGCCGGAGCGTGACTCTCCAGGGCGGAGGCCAGGGCGGTGGCGGCCCCGGCGGCGGCGGGATCCCGACCCGCGAGGGCCGCCAGAGACCCCGGGGAGGGCGCGAGGCCGGCAGCAGCCTCCGGAACCTCGGCCGCCTCCCGGGCCAGGGCCAGTTCCAGGGCCGTGGACAGCAGCAGGCCCTGGGGGTCAGCGGCATCGAGGGGTTCGAGCTCGAGTCGGCTGTGGATCAGGGCGCCGTCGTCGTGCCGGGGACTGCGCAGCTCCAGCTGCAGAGCCAGGGTCTCGCCCTGCCACCAGCGTTGCGGCAGGGGCCAGCGGCAGGCGGTGTCGAAGAGGTCGCCGCGGTGCACGACGCGACCATCCACCGAAAGCGTGGCGGATTCAGCCCACCAGCGGAGCACCAGCCGGGCGCGGGCGGCCGGCAGCCCCCGCCACGGCAGCGGGCAGGGGATCTCCAGGACCAGGCGCCGCACTCGCCCCCCCCGGGGCCAGACGATCAGTCCCCGGGCCTGCCAGTCGGGGCGGTGGTGCCGCGCCCAGGGATCCGCCAGGGCACTTGGGGCGCTGGCCTCACGGCCGTCGACACGCCAGAGGGGATGGAGATCCAGCTGGGAACGTGATCGAAACGTTTCAATCCAGGGGCGAAGCTGAGCCTCCAGGCGCTTCGGCATCCTTCCAGGCCAACGGTGACCCATAGGATGATGCGGCTGCCGCAGGGTCGTCACGGGGCCCACCTGGCGCCTGTCACCCCCTGTCACCCGCCGGACGGACCATGCTCGCCCTCAAGATCTCGGTTTACTCGGTCGTCTTCTTCTTCATCGGGATCTTCGTGTTCGGCTTCCTGGCCAGCGATCCCAGCCGCACCCCCAGCCGCAAGGACCTCGAAGACTGAGGTCCCGCCCCCGGGCCGACCCGGAAGTCTGCCGAGGGGGCCACTGCAATCCCTGCCCGCTCCGGCCGACAGGTCCTCGCTGACGTGGCAGGATCGGCCGCGGTTCAGGAGCCCGGGTGCCCTCAGCAACGTCAACCAGCTGGGTGATCGGTCTTCTGGGAGCCGCTTCTCTCGCGCTTGCTCCCCCCGCCGGGGCCGAGAGTGATCCGGCGGGGGATCTCCCCTGGCCGGAGCCGGCGACCCAAGCACCCGGCCCGGACACGGCAGCTCAACCTGGGCAGGGATCGCGATCTGAATCGGGATCGGGATCCGAGTCCACGGGGAACGCTCCTGGGTTCTCCGACGCGGAGAGTCCCACCGGGGCTGAAACACCGGTGGAGCCGGTCCAGATCCAGGAGGCCGAGGCGATCCCAGGGCCGGCGGCGGATCCCGACGACGCGAGCGCACCCGGCCCGGAGCGTCCGGAGCCGGGAGGCACCGTCAATGCCGGTCAGCCCCCACCCCAGGAACTCGACATCCGGGCCGACCAGCAGGGGTTCGATCTGGTGATCAACCGCTTCGTCGCCACCGGCAACGCCACCGCCGAGCTGGCCGGGGGCCGGCTGATGGCGGATCGGATCGAGTACGACACCGTGACCCGCACCCTCTACGCCAGCGGCAGCGTCCGGTTTCTGAGGGGCAACCAGTACCTGCAGGCCAGCCGGCTGCGCTACAGCCTGATCGAGGAGGAAGGGGAACTGGAGGACGTCTACGGCGTTCTCGATCTGCAAACCAGCCTGCAGGATCTCGACCTGGAGCAGCCTGCGGCCACACCGCTGCCGGCTCCCGAGCCCATCGCCTGTCCGACCGAGCTTCCCCCGGTGCCCGACTGGCACCCCCACCCCTGGTCGGCCACGCTCTGGGGCGGACAGATGTTCGATTCCGACTTCGGCGACACCTTCACCGGACGGGGTGTGTTCCGGCCCGAGTACGTGCTCGGGGCCGGGCTGCAGCGCCGCTTGCTGAAGGCGGGCCCGTTCGCCCTCGAACTCGACTTCAACGTGCTTGGTCACCAGGCCGCCCGGCAGAGGGGGGGCAGATTCACCTCCGGTCCGTTCTCGGCCCGGGAGGTGGCCGGCCTTGAAACGGCCGCCCAGAGCTTCGCGGAATTCACCGGAGGGATCGGCATCCGGGCCTGGCTGCAGCCCTGGCTGAGCGTCGGGTTCGTGCAGGGGGTCAGCGTGCTGACCAACATCAGCAACTACGAGGACACCTACCGGGAGCGATCGGCACGGCTGCTCAACTACCTGGGTGTGGAGGTGGAGGGCTCCTTCTCCCCGCAGTGGTCGATGGTGGGACGCATTCACCACCGTTCCGGCGCCTTCGGGCTCTACAACGGGGTGCGCGAGGGAAGCAACGCCTACCTGGTCGGGCTGCGCTATCGCTTCGGCTCCGATGCTCTGGCCAGGGTCCCCGCCCAGGCGGCCATGCGTCCGCCCCAGGGCTGCCCCAACCGGGGGGAGGAGCCCCCCGACCGGCCCCGCTCCCTGCCCGAGGCCCTCGAGCAGGTGGCCATGGGTGGGCTGGCGGAGCTGGAGGAGCCCTCCCAGGCCAGCGGTGCCGTGACCGCGGCCCCAGCCCCTGCGCCGCCACCGGCCCGCAGCTTCCGGCAGCTGCGCGAGCAGGAGCGGGCCCGCCTGGAGGTGATCCGCACAATCGACCAGCGCATCAGCGATGTGCGGGCCCGCGAGGGTCTGCAACTCCAACGCAGCCGCGGGGGGGTGGGCAACAACGACCGCAGCGACGACAACGATTTCGGCGAGATCACCCCTCCCCAGGTCGAGCGGATCCGCTCGGGGCAGGGAGCCCAGGCCGTGACGGGCAGCCTCACCCACATGCGCTACCAGGCGCCGCGGATCGTGATCAGTGCCACCGGCTGGCGGGCCGACCGGGCCAGTTTCACCAACGATCCGTTCACCCCGGCCCAGAGCTGGATGGACGCCGATGACGTGACGGTGAACCAGGAGGAGAACGGCGACATCGTGATCCAGTCGCGGCGCAATCGTCTCTGGCTGGAGGATCGCCTGCCGATCCCCGTGACCACCAGCACCCGGATCCAGAAGCAGCAGGAAGTGGAGAACCGCTGGGTGCTGGGATCCGACCAGGAGGACCGCGACGGTTTCTTCATCGGACGCCAGCTCAGACCGATCGGAATCGGCCAGAAGGGCATCCTCCAACTCCAGCCCCAGTTCCTGCTGGAGCGGTCCCTGCAGGGGACCACCGACAGCTACCCCCTGCCGGGTGAATCAGCGGGTGGGCCTGGACGCACCCAGGACAACCAGCTCGGAGACCTGTTCGGCCTGGAGGCCCAGCTGAAGACCCCCCTGCTGGGCTGGGATGCCGATTTCAACCTGGACATCTCCACCTTCAACCCCCGCAACATCGCCAACGGCACCCGCAGCTGGGCCGATCTGGAACGGTCCGTGCGTCTGCCTCTGGTGGGTGAGGTGGTGGCGCGGGTGTTCGGCGCCTACCGCTTCCGCATCTGGAACGGCACCCTCGGTGAGCAGGATGTCTACTCGGCCTACGGCACGTCCCTGGAACAACGCGGCACCCTGCCGCCGCTGGGATCGATCAGCAACAATTACTTCTGGAGGGTCGGTGTCGGCAATTTCCAGAGCAACGAGTTCGTGCGCGGCAACCTGGAATCCGACAACTTCGCCCAGCTCTGGAGGGCGAACGGCTTCGGCTCCCTCACCAGCCGGCTGCCGCTCTGGCGGGGAGAGGCTCTGCCAGCCACCCCGGAAGCGGGGTTGCGGTACACCCCCGAGCCGGTCGTACCAGGGTTCGGCCTGCTCTCGAACATGTCCCTGGGGCTGGCCTACTTCGGCGACGGCAGCAACCAGAACACACTCTCCTTCTCGGCGGGAGCCCAGCTCACCCTGGGGCATTTCAGCAAACCGTTCCTGGACTTCACCCAGCTCTCCATCACCGGTGGGGTGACCGCCCGGCAGGGATTGAGCCCCTTCGCCTTCGACCGGGCGGTGGATCTGGGCACGATCGGCATCGGCCTGACCCAGCAGCTGGCCGGCCCCCTGGTGTTCAACGGCGGCATCGGCCTCAACGTGGATCCGGCCTCGGAGAACTTCGGGGAATCCACCGGGTCCTTCCTGGAACTGCGCTGGCAGCGCCGCTCCTACGCCCTCAGCGTGTTCTACAGCCCGTTCGAGGGCATCGGCGGCGTGCGGCTTCGCTTGAACGACTTCGGCTTCGGCGGTACCGGTGTGCCCTTTGTGCCCTATCAACCCAATGGGCCCGCCCAGCTGGAGAACCGCCTGTTCTGAGCTCAGCGGGCACCGAACGCCTGGAGGTACGGCAGCCGGGCCGCCGTTTCGCACAGGTCCCGCTCCCGTGCCAGCAGCTGAGCGGTGGCGTCCCACTGGCCGCTCAACAGCATCTGCAGCGTGCCGGCGGTCGTCTCCACGGCCCAGTGTTGATCGCCACGCACCAGGCCGAGCGGATCGAGCCCGAGATGGAACGGGGTGGCGGGATCGGACTCCGCCTCGGCCTGCAGGGCGAGCATGGGCCCATGCTCCAGGGTGACGCAGGGAAGTCCCAGGGCCAGACAGTTGCCGAGGAAGATCTCCGCAAAGCTCTCACCGACCACGGCGCGGATGCCCCAGCGCATCAGGGCCTGGGGCGCATGTTCCCGGCTGGAGCCGCAGCCGAAGTTGCGGTTCACCAGCAGGATCGAGGCACGGCGACGGGCGGGCTGATCGAAGGGATGATCCCCCTGGCGCTCCAGGCGGTCGTCGGCGAAGACCTGCTCACCGAGACCCTCGAAGCTGACGCACTTGAGGAAGCGGGCCGGGATGATCCGGTCGGTGTCGATGTCGTCGCCGGCGACCACGACGGCGGTGCCCAGCACCGACCGGATCGGACCGGAGGGGAACGGCGCCTGGGGGAAGGTCACGGGGTCAGGCATGGGAGATCGCCACGGCGGGGGTCTGCACGGCAGGCGGGAGCAGTTCGCGCACGTCGGCCACCCGCCCGCTGATGGCGGCCGCGGCCACCATCGCCGGGCTCATCAGCAGGGTGCGACCGGTGGCTGAACCCTGGCGGCCCTTGAAATTGCGGTTGCTGGAGCTGGCGCTGAGCTGGCTCCCCTCCAGCCGGTCGGGATTCATGGCCAGGCACATCGAGCAGCCGGGCTCCCGCCACTCGAAGCCGGCCGCCCGGAACACGGCGTCGAGGCCTTCCGCCTCGGCCGCCCGCGCCACCCGCTCCGATCCCGGCACCACGAACGCCTGGACGCCCCCGGCCACCCGCCGGCCCTTCGCCACCGCCGCGGCCGCCCTCAGGTCACTGAGCCGGCCATTGGTACAGCTGCCGATGAAGCAGACATCCACCGGCAGGCCAGCGATCGCCTCCCCGGGGGTGAGCTGCATGTAGCGGTAGGCCTCCTCGGCGATCGGTCGTTCGTCGGCCGCCAGCTGATCGGGGGTGGGGACCGCCTCGTCGACGCCGATGCCCTGGCCGGGGGTGATGCCCCAGGTGACCGTGGGACTGATGCGGGCTGCGTCGAAATGCACCTCATCATCGAAAACGGCCTGGGGCCCGCTGGCCAGATCACTCCACCAGGCCACGGCCCGCTCCCAGGCCTCACCGGCGGGGGCGCAGGGGCGACCCTTCAGGTAGGCGAAGGTGGTGGCGTCGGGGTTGACGTAGCCGCAGCGGGCGCCCCCCTCGATGGCCATGTTGCAGAGGGTCATGCGCTCCTCCATCGAGAGGGCCTCGATGCAGGGGCCGGCGAATTCGTAGGCGAACCCCACCCCGCCCTTGACCCCGAGCCGGCGGATCACGTGGAGGATCAGATCCTTGGCATAGACCCCCGGCTGCAGGCGGCCCTCGACCCAGATGCGCCGCACCCGCAGCTTGTTCATCGACAGGCTCTGGCTGGCCAGAACATCGCGCACCTGGCTGGTGCCGATGCCGAAGGCGATGGCGCCGAAGGCGCCGTGGGTGGAGGTGTGGGAGTCCCCACAGGCCACGGTCATACCCGGCTGGGTGAGGCCGAGCTCGGGGGCGATCACGTGCACGATCCCCTGGCTGCCACTTCCGAGGCCGTGCAGGGTGAGCGCGTGCTCGGCGCAGTTGCGCTCCAGCGTGGTGAGCATGGCCTCAGCCAGGGGGTCGGCGAAGGGCCTGGCCTGGGAGGTGGTGGGAACGATGTGATCGACCGTGGCGACGGTGCGCTCGGGGTGGCGCACCGTGAGGCCGAGATCCCGCAGGGCCGCGAACGCCTGGGGGCTGGTCACCTCATGGATCAGGTGCAGACCGATGAACAGCTGGGTGGACCCCCCAGGCAGATCGGCCACCCGATGCAGATCCCAGACCTTGTCGTACAGCGTGCCGGCGCTCACCGCTCTCCTCTGACCTGTCCGGAAGAACCCTAAAACCGAGGGTGACCGATGGGGCGCTCAATCCCCCAGCCGCAGCCGCAGACGGTCCAGAGCCTCCCCCACGGTGAGCAGCTGGATCCAGCCGCGGCCCCGGCGGCCGCCGAACCGCACCCCCTCGCTGCGGCACCCATCAGGCCCCGCCACCGCGATGTGGACCAGCCCCACCGGCTTGGCCTCACTGCCGCCGCCGGGTCCGGCGATGCCCGTGACCGCGATGGCCCAGTCACTGCCAAGGCGCCGGCGCGCGCCGGTGGCCATGGCGATGGCCACCGGATCACTCACCGCCCCATGGGTCTCCAGCAGGTCGTCCGGCACACCGAGCTGCTCGCGCTTGATCCGGTTGGCGTAGGCGATCACCCCGCCGAGCAGCACCTCCGACGCCCCCGGAACGGCCGCCAGGGCCGCGCCGATCCCCCCTCCAGTGCAGGACTCGGCCAGGGCCAGGGTCTGGCCCCGCTGCCGCAGCCGCTCCAGCACCACTGACGCCAGGCTGTCGTCGTCGGCGCCAAAGCAGCGCTGGCCGGCGCGGCGGCGCAGCTCGGCTTCGACCGGCTCCAGCAGCGCCCGGGCCTCGGCGCGGCCGGCGGCCCGGGCCGTGATCCGCAGCTTCACCTCCCCGGGTCCGGCGTAGGGCGCCACCGTGGGGTTCTCCAGCGCCAGCAGATCGGCGACCCGCTCGGCCAGATCCGATTCGCCGACGCCCCAGAACCGCAGCAGGCGGCTCTCGAACACCGCCGCGGCAGCCCCTCCCCGGCGCCGCAGCCAGGGCACCGCGGTGGCGCTCCACATCGCCTGCAGCTCGGCCGGCACACCGGGGAAGGTGAGCAGGGTGAAGCCGGGCAACGGACTCCAGATCATGCCCGGCGCCGTGCCGGTGGCATTGGGCAGGGGCTCCGCACCCTCCGGCAGGAGGGCCTGCTTGCGGTTGCTGGCGGCGATGGGCCTCCCCCGGCCCCTGAGCTTGGTCTGGATGTCACTCCAGATCTCCGGGCGCTCCACCAGCGGCGTCTGGAACGCCGCCGCCAGGGCCTCTGTGGTGAGGTCATCGGGGGTGGGGCCGAGCCCGCCCGTGCAGATCAGCAGGCTGCAGCGTTGTGAGGCCTCGAGCACCACCTGGATCAGCCGCTCGCGGTTGTCACCCACCACCGTCTGGCGGTAATGGGGAAGGCCGAGGCCGGCCAGTTCCTCGGCCAACCAGCGTGCGTTGCCGTTGAGGATGCTTCCCAGCAGCAGCTCGGTGCCGATGCAGAGGATCTCGGCCCCTGGCGCGGCCGGCTCAGGGTTTGGCATCGCGGGCCGTGGCATCGCGGGCAGTGTCGCAGGGGGATGGACGGTCCGGGGCCTCGAGCCGGCGGCGCGACCCCATCAGGGCGCCGATCAGCACAGCGGTGGCCAGGGCGAGCCAGAGGAAGCGCATCTCCACGTTGGCCGCCACCAGGGCCAGCGCCGCCAGCCACTGGGTGAAGGCGTAGATCAGCAGCACCGTGCGGCGATGGCTGAACCCGGCCCGCAGCAGGCGGTGATGCAGGTGGCGCCGATCCGGATAGAAGGGGGAATGGCCTTCGCTGAGGCGACCCATGATCACGGCTGACATGTCGGCCAGCGGCAGCGACAGGATCAGCAGTGGGAAGAGCAGGCTGACGGTGGTGAGACCCTTGGCCGGACCGACGATGCTGATCGCCGCCAGGGCAAAGCCCAGGAAATAGGATCCGCCATCGCCCATGAAGATGCGGGCCGGGTTGAAGTTGTGGCGCAGGAAGCCGAGGCAGGCCCCGGCCAGGGCGGCGGCCAGCAGCCCCGCCGCGCTCTGCTGCAGGCTGAAGCTCACCGAGAGCAGCCCGATCGCCGCGATGCCGCCCACGCCCGCGGCGAGGCCGTCGAGCCCGTCGATCCAGTTGATGGCGTTCGTGATCCCCACCAGCCAGATCAGGGTGGCCAGCAGGCTGAGGGCGTCGGGCAGCACCAGGGGGGAGCTGGTCGGCGCCAGCGGCCCCAGGGGAAGATCGATCGCACCGATGCGCACCCCCTGGCTCCAGACCGCCATCGCCACGGCCACCTGGCCCGCCAGGCGCGGTAACGGCGGCAGGGCGAAGAGGTCGTCGGCCAGGCCGATCACGAAGAAGCACAGCGCCCCCGCCAGGGTGGTCCAGATCAGCTGATCCTTGGCCGGATCGAGCGTGCCGAACCCCCCGAGGGACCAGGTGATCGCCAGTGCCAGCGAGAAGCCGGCCACCATGCCCACCCCGCCCAGGCGCACCATCGGGATGCTGTGCTGCTTGCGGGGATCGGGAGCGTCGATCAGACCGAGGCGCAGACCCAGCCGCCTCACCAGCGGCACGATCAGAGCCGTGAGCAGGGCGGCGATACCGAACGTGACGACGGCGGCCGTCAGCGGGGTGGAGGCGATCGTCACGCGAGCGGCCGCAGCCACGGAAGGACAAGGCTGGCCAACGCTGGGGGAACCATCGCGGGGCGAGCCATGGACAGTCGGGTCGTGGGCAGCAGCTTAGGGAGCCGGGGTCAGACCGGCTGGGGAAGACGCACCGATCCGTAGAGGGGGTGGCGCTCACAGAGGGCCGCCACCCGTTCCAGACAGCGGCGCTGGGTCCCGTCGTCCTCGGGAGCCAGCAGCCGATCAGCGATCACGTCCGCCACCTCGAGGAAGGCGCCTTCCTCGAAGCCGCGGGTGGTCATGGCGGCGGTGCCCAGACGGAGGCCACTGGTCACGAAGGGGGATTCGGGATCGAACGGCACCGTGTTCTTGTTGGCGGTGATGCGAACACCGCTCACTAACAGATCGGCCGCCTTGCCGGTGAGGCCGATCGAGCGCAGATCGAGCAGCACCAGATGGTTGTCGGTGCCGCCGCTCACCACGTCGATGCCCCGCTCCTGGAGGCGTTTCGCCAGGGCCTGGGCATTGGCCACCACCTGGCGGCTGTAGGCCGCAAAAGAGGGCTGCAGGGCTTCGCCGAAGGCCACCGCCTTGGCGGCCACCACGTGCTCCAGGGGCCCCCCCTGGCTGCCGGGGAAGACGGCCTTGTCGAACCGCTTGCCGAACTCGGCGTCACCGCAGAGGATCAGGCCACCGCGCGGACCCCGGAGGGTCTTGTGGGTGGTGGTGGTGACGACGTGGCAGTGGGGGACAGGACTGTCATGGACGCCCGCCGCCACCAGGCCGGCGATGTGGGCCATGTCGGCCAGCAGGTAGGCCCCCACCTCATCGGCGATGGCGCGGAAGGCGGCGAAGTCGATGCGGCGGGGATAGGCGGAATAGCCGCAGATGATCAGCTTCGGCCGGTGCTCCAGGGCCAGCTGCCGGATCCCGGCGAAATCGAGCTGCTGGGTGCGGGGATCGACGCCGTAATGCACGGCCTTGAACCACTTGCCTGAGACATTGACCGGTGAGCCATGGGTGAGATGGCCCCCATGGGAGAGATCCATCCCCAGGATCGTGTCGCCAGGCTGAAGCAGCGCGAGGAAAACGGCGAAGTTGGCCTGGGCGCCGCTGTGGGGCTGCACGTTGGCCCAGGCGGCCCCGAACAGCCGCCGGGCCCGCTCGAGGGCGAGCTCCTCCACGGCGTCCACATGCTCGCAGCCGCCGTAATAGCGCCTGTGGGGCAGACCCTCGGCGTACTTGTTGGTGAGAACCGAGCCCTGGGCCTCCATCACGGCGCGGGAGGCGAAGTTCTCGCTGGCGATCAGCTCGAGATGGCTCTGCTGACGCCGGAGCTCCAGCTCGATCAGCCCGGCGATGGCGGGATCACCGGCCGCCAGGGACTGGTTCAGAGGCGAACCGGAGGAATCCACCATGGCGTCATCGTTGCCGGGATCGATGCATCGTAAGAAACCGTGCCCGGGGGGTGGCCACCATGAAAAAACCGCCCGGGAGGGGCGGTTTTCGAGCGCGCCTGGAGAGATTCGAACTCCCGACCCTCTGATCCGTAGTCAGATGCTCTAATCCGCTGAGCTACAAGCGCCTGAACCCTCATTCTCACCGCACGGGGGGGCCTTCCGTCAACCGGCTGGGAGGGACCCGCCGGCGCCGGTCCACAATCGGTTCAGCCGCCGCGGCGGGGTTCCGCCCGTTTGCCCCATGCCGATCCGCTGGTACGGCCCCGCCGACCCCACCGACCCCACCTATCGCCATTTCGATCGGATCGTGAACCTCTGCCTGCACGGGGGGGTGTTCGCCGCGGTGAATAGCGGGCTCTGGTTCGTGCAGGGTCTGCGCCATCCGTGGACCCATCTCGAATGGCTCAGCCTCGCCTGGGGGGCCGCCCTGCTGACCCATCTCATCATCGTGTTGCGGCTGCGGCCGAAGCCCCCCGCCGGTGCTGCATCGTGAACAGCTCCACGCCTGCCACCCCGTGAGCCTGTCGGCGCGCGACCTCGAGGATCTGAAGCTGGCCCTGGCTGACCGGCTCTACATCCAGGTGCAGGGCTGGCACCTCTACCTGGGGGACGCCGGCCTGGCTGAAGCCCTGGCGATCGAATGCGCCGCCCGGCTCGATCAGCCAGCCGGCGTCTGCGCCCGTCAGGCCCTGGAGGCGGTGCAGGTCTCGATCGGCGGCGGCTCCGGCCGGCTTCCCCTGGCCCGCCTGATCCCCCCCGGCCAGCTGCGCGATCTCGAGGATGTGCTGGCCCCCTTCACTCGCTGAAGAAGCGCGACAGAGCCAGGTCGCCCCCGGGCCTGCCGATAAGGTTTCAGACTCGCCGCAGGCGCTGGATGCTGGTCATCGAGGTCACCAACGCCCGCGAGGTGGTCCGCCAGCGGATCGGACCGCTAGGCTCCAGGTTGATCGGCAAGGTGGTGGATGCCGAGGCCCAAGTGGAGAAAGCCCTGATCCAGGAACTGGAAACGGCCTTCCGCGATTTCGGCATCGAGGCGCGGATCGTCTCGATCGACGGTCCGCACATGCTGGGCCGCAACCGGCTCGAGATCCCCGTCCAGGTGCGTGAGGAACGGCACGTGCGACTCAGCGACGCCGGTTGAGGCGTCCGCGGAGCTGGCGGCCGAGTTCGACGGCCTCGGGAACACCGGCCCAGCTCGCCATCAGCCCGTAGATCAGCAGCCCCAGGCTGGCGCTGAAGCCTCCCTGGAGCAGCAGACCCGGCAGTCCGGAGGGCCAGGCCACCCCCACCGAGAGCAACCAGGCCGCCAGGCCTGCCACGGCCGCGGCCAGGCCGAGGCGCAGGGTGTCCAGCCCCCAGATCCTCAGCGGCAGGCCCCCCAGACGCCCCCGCAGGGCCAGCAGGAGGCCCGCACAGGTGAGCACGTTCACCGCCACGGTGGCCAGCACCAGCCCCGGGGCCCCGAAATCCAGCGACGGCAGCTGCCGCCCCCAGGGGCTGGGGCCACCCACCAGCACCCAGTCGAAGAGGGCGTTGATCCCGATACCCGCCATCGAGAACCGGAACGGCGTGGTGCCATCGCCGAGGGCGTAGAAGACCCGCACCAGCACATCCCGGCCCAGGTAGGCGGGCATGCCGATTCCATAGGCGACCAGGAGCCCGGCGACCAGCTGGGCCGCGGCGGCGTTGAACGCGCCCCGCTCGTAGACCAGCGCGACGATCGGGGCGGCCAGCGCCACCATCAGGGCTCCGAGGGGCAGCATGCTGGCGCTGGAGAGCATGAGGCCCTGGCGGATGCGTCCCACCAGGGCCGAGCGATCGGCCGGGGCGGTGAGGCGGGCGAACACCGGCAGCAGGGGCACCAGCAGCACGTTCGAGAGCAGGCCCAGGGGGGTCTGGACCAGCAGGTTGGCGTAGCCGAGCCCCGCCGCCGCTCCGACGATGCCCGAGGCGAAGAACAGATCCACGAACACGTTGATCTGCAGCATGCCCGAGGAGAGGGTGGCCGGAGCCATCACCTGGAGCACCTCCCGCACCCCGGGATCACTCCAGTCCCAGACCGGCCGCAGCTGGCCCAGACCCTGTCTGGCCAGAGCCGGCAGCTGGATCAGCCACTGCAGCAGGGCCCCCAGGGTGGTGGTCCCGGCCAGCACGACCCCCCCCAGCAGGGCCAGCTGGGGGGTCCCGATCGCCGGGCCCACCTGCCACCAGAGCAAGGCGATGCCACCGATCACCGCCAGGCTGGAGAGCAGCGGGCTCACCGAGGGCAGCCAGAACTCGTCGGCGGCATTGAGGGCACCGAACCCGAGACCGATCAGGCCGGCGAACAGCGCCATCGGGGCCATCCAGCGCAGCTGGAGCACGGCGATCGCATGGCGCTCCGGTCCGAGCCCCGGTCCCACCAGGGTGATCAGCGGATCCGCCGCCAGCACCAGCACCAGGGTCACCCCCAGCAAACCCACTCCCACCAGGGTGTTGATCGCCGCCAGCACGTGGGCCCCCTCCCGGCGCTCCCGCCGGGCCAGCACACTCACCATGGCGCTGTGGAACGGCCCGTTGATGCCCCCCAGCAGGATCAGCAGGAACCCCGGCAGGACGTAGGCGTAGTTGTAGGCGTCATAGGCGGCGCCGACGCCGAAGGCCGCGGCGATCGCCTGCTGCCGCAACAGGCCGGCCACCTTGCTGAGCGCCGTGGCCACAGCCACGATCAGAGCGATGCGCCGCAGGGATTGAGCCATTCCGTCCGGCCGGGAGCCGCATCCACCGCGGGGATTCTCCTCCTCAGGTGACGCTGGCCCGGTGGATCCCCCCCGGCGGCTCCCCATCGGGGGCCAGCCGGCACCATGGTCGTTCGAGCCGCCGAACCGGCTCCCCGCCCGCCTCGATGACCGGATCCAGCCCCCCCTGCCCCGATCCGCCTGCGGCGGCCCCGGCCATCCTCCGACTCGGTCCCCTGTGGGAGGGGGTGCTGCGCCGCCGTTACCAACGCTTCCTCGCCGAGGTGGAGCTCGATGACGGTCCGCTGGTGACCGCCCATTGCCCCAACACCGGCCCGATGACCGGGGTGCTCCATCCGGGCGGCCGGGTCCGGTTACGACACGATCCCAGGCCCACCCGGAAGCTGGAGTGGACCTGGGAGCAGGCGCTGGTGGAGGGGGCGGGGGGCGAGCCCTGCTGGGTGGGGGTGAACACCGCCCTGCCGAACCGGCTGGTGCGGGCCACGATCGAGGGTGGCTGGCTCGAACCCTGGCTCGGGCCGATCGGATCGATCCGCGCGGAGGTGCCCTACGGCGCCAGCCGGCGCAGCCGCATCGATCTGCTGCTGACCCCCGCGGGGGGTGCCCTCGATCCTCGCCCGATCTATCTGGAGGTGAAGAACACCACCTGGAGCCGCGGCGACCTGGCCCTCTTCCCCGACACCGTCACCGAACGGGGTCAGAAGCACCTGAATGAACTGATCGGCGTGCTCCCAACGGCCCGCTCCGTTCTCGTGCCCTGCCTCAGTCGGGACGACGTGCACCGCTTCGCTCCCGGCGATTCGGCCGATCCCCGCTATGGAGAGCTGTTCCGCCAGGCGCTGGCGGCGGGGGTGGAGGTGCTGCCCTGCCGCTATCGCTTCGAGCGCGACAAGGTGGCCTGGCTTGGGGTGGCAGCGGTGCTGGAGCGGGAAGCCGAGATCGGGCCCTGAGATCACGGATCGGCAAATTGGTAGCCGATGCAACCGGCAAAAGGTTCGCCACAGTGCAGTTTTGCCGGTGAAGAACGCTTCCGGGCGTGATCCATTTCTGTTCTGCAGCCCCCTGCGACGTTCCGCTCCATGACAGTTGCTTCTCAATCGCCTCGACGCCGCCGGCCCAGGCGTCTTCAGGAGGCAAGTCTGCTCGAGGCCCCCGAACTGCTCCTCAGCAGGATTCGCGGGCTCTCCAGCTCACGCACCCTCACCTGGCTGGCCTGCATCCCCCTGGCTCTGTTCGGTCTCGGAGTCTTCAACCTCTCCGCCCACGCCGCCGAACTGCCGGAACTTACGCCGGTCTTCCTGATCAACAACCTCTGGTTGCTGGTCGCCTCGATCCTGGTGATCTTCATGAACGCCGGCTTCGCCATGGTGGAAGCGGGCCTCTGCCGTCAGAAGAACGCCACCAACATCCTCACGAAGAACCTGATCGTCTTCGCCCTCGCCGCCAGCGCCTACTGGCTGATCGGCTATTCCTTCATGTACGGCGATCCGGTGATCCCCGGGGTGCTGTTCTACGGCAAGGGAGGTCCCCTCGGCCTCTTCTTCGATCCGACCGTGACCCCCGAGATGGTCACCGATGGGTCCCTGGTCCCCTCGGTTGATTTCCTCTTCCAGGTCGCCTTCGCCGGCACCGCCGCCACGATCGTCTCCGGACTGGTGGCCGAGCGGATCAAGTTCGGCGAGTTCGTGATCTTCTCCCTGGTTCTCGTGGCCGTGATCTATCCGATCGCCGGTAGCTGGCAGTGGAACGGCGGCTGGCTCAACCAGCTCGGCTTCATCGATTTCGCCGGCTCCACGATCGTTCACTCGGTGGGAGCCTGGGCCGGTCTGGTGGGAGCCATGCTGCTTGGCCCCAGGATCGGGAAATTCTCCGACGGCAGGACCCAGGCCATCCCGGGTCACAACCTGGCGATCGCCACCCTCGGCTGCCTGATTCTCTGGATCGGCTGGTACGGATTCAACCCCGGTTCCCAGCTGGCCATGGACGCAGCCGTCCCCTACATCGCCGTGACCACCACCCTGGGGGCAGCCGGCGGCGGCATCGCCGGCACCCTGGTGTCGCAGATCACCTCGGGCAAGCCCGACCTCACCATGACCATCAACGGCATCCTGGCCGGTCTGGTGGGCGTGACCGCCGGTTGCGACGGCTTCTCGATGCCGGCGGCCTGGGTCGTCGGTTTCATCGCCGGAGCCCTGGTGGTCTTCTCGGTCGGCTTCATCGACAGCCTCGGCATCGATGATCCCGTGGGGGCCTTCTCCGTCCACGGCACCTGCGGCATGTGGGGCACCCTGGCCGTCGGTCTGTTCAACATGGACGCCGGCCTGTTCACCGGCAATGGCTTCGGCCAGCTGGGTCTCCAGATTCTCGGGATCGTGTCCTACGGCCTCTTCGCCGTCATCACCACCTGGATCGTCTGGTCCGTGATCGGAGGTCTGTTCGGAGGCATCAGGGTCACCGAAGCCGAGGAGATCGAAGGTCTCGATATCTCCGAGCACGGCATGGAGGCCTATCCGGATTTCGCTTCCACCTCCGGCTGAGGTCCCTGACCCACCCCGGTGGGTCCCGGTGGGTGCTGCCCAGCCCCACCGTTCTCTGGCCCGTTCAGGCCCCCGGTTCCCGCCGGGGGCCTTTTCTTCGGTCCTGTTCGCAGGGCCGAATCCGTCGGTGGAGCGGCCGCCCCCCATAGAGTCGGCGGCAGCACTGCGGCGACGCCATGGATACCCGCGCCTTCAAACGGTCGCTGCACCATTCCGAGCGCTACAGCCGCCGGGGGTTCGGCCGGGCCGAGGAAGTGGCTGGCAGCCTTGAGCAGGCCTATCAGAGCGAACTGATCGCCACGATCCGTGAAAACGGCTACGAGCTGCGCCATGGCCGGCTCACGGTGCGGCTGGCCGAAGCCTTCGGCTTCTGCTGGGGGGTGGAGCGGGCCGTGGCGATGGCCTATGAAACCCGGCGCCACTATCCCTCGGAGCGGATCTGGATCACCAACGAGATCATCCACAACCCGTCGGTAAACGCCCACCTGCGCGACATGAACGTTCAGTTCATCCAGGTGGAGGAAGGGGTGAAGGACTTCTCCGAGGTGGGCACCGGGGATGTGGTGATCCTGCCCGCCTTCGGCGCCACGGTGCAGGAGATGCAGCTGCTGAACGAGCGGGGCTGCCACATCGTGGACACCACCTGCCCCTGGGTCTCTAAAGTATGGAACACCGTGGAGAAGCACAAGAAGCACGCCTTCACCTCAGTGATCCATGGCAAGGTGAAGCACGAGGAGACGCTGGCCACCAGCTCCTTCGCCGGCACCTATCTGGTGGTGCTGGATCTGGCCGAAGCCCAGATGGTCTGCGACTACATCCTCGGGCAGGGTGACCGGGAGGCCTTCATCGAGCACTTCGCCCTGGCCTGTTCGCCGGGATTCGATCCCGACCTGGACCTGGCCCGGGTGGGTGTGGCCAACCAGACCACCATGCTCAAGAGCGAAACCGAAGAGATCGGCCGGATGTTCGAGCGCACGATGCTGGCCCGCTACGGCCCGGTCGAGCTGAACGAGCATTTTCTGGCCTTCAACACGATCTGCGACGCCACCCAGGAGCGTCAGGACGCCATGTTCTCCCTGGTGGACGAGCCCCTGGATCTGATGGTGGTCATCGGTGGCTACAACTCCTCGAACACCACCCATCTGCAGGAGATCGCCATCAGCCGGGGCATTCGCTCCTTCCACATCGACACCCCGGGGAGGATCGGTCCGGGCAATCGGATCGAGCACATGCCGCTGGGGGGTGATCTGGAGGAGGTGGCCCCCTTCCTGCCCGCCGGGCCCCTGCGGGTGGGCATCACCTCCGGCGCCTCCACCCCGGACCGGGTGGTGGAGGATGTGATCCGCCACCTGATGGACCTCTGCGACGGCTGAACTGCGACGGCTGAACCGGCGGGATTGCCGCTGTCACAACCGCTGCGATCGGCCTGGGCTGCGCCCGTACCATGGGTTTCTGGCCCCGTCACCACCGGCTGGCTTGGGCCTCCCGCAGAACGGAGCCGGTTGAGCAGCACCCAGTCGTTCAGCAGCCCCCAGTCCCCCATGTCCACGACCGCTGTGCCCCCCACCCAGCATTCCGGGTCAGCTGCCGTGCCAACCACCCACTCCGCTCCGGCCAGCGGCCTGCGTCACTCCGACGACCCCCGGGTGCGGTGTTATAGCAGCCGCTTCGCGGATGTCATGGAGATGCGCGCCCAGCGGGACGCGGTGGCCCAGTATCTCGACCATCACGATGGTTGGTTCCGCCGCTGCGCCGCGCCGATGACGGTGCTGCCCCTGGGGCACAACGGTTACGCCCTCACCCTGGGCCGTTTCGGCAACTTCGGCTTCGAGGTGGAACCCACCATCGGCCTGGAACTGCTCCCCCAGAGCGAAGGGATCTACCGGATCGTCACCGTGCCGCAACCCGGCGACCCCTCCAGCCGGCAGGAGCTCTACGACGTGGACTTCCAGGCCTCTCTCCAGCTCGAGGATGGCGTCGAGGCGGGCACGTCCACCGCCCTGACCCAGGTGCGCTGGGAGCTGGATCTCTGGGTGTGGATCCGGCTTCCCGCCATGATCGGCCTGCTGCCCGAGCGGCTGGTGCAGTCGAGTGGCGACCATCTGCTGCGGCAGATCGTGCGGCAGATCTCCCGCAAGCTCACCTGGAAGGTCCAGGAGGATTTCCACGCCAGTCACGGCCTGCCCTGCCCGCCCAGGCGTCACGCCCCCTTCTGAGGCATGCCTCCGGACTGAAGCCCCCTCCCTCGCCAGACCTCAGCGCTCGGTCCAGATCTTGTTGACGATCTGCATCCCCGTGACCGCCTGCCAGAGGAACAGGCTCATCAGGCCCATGTTCAGCCCGACGTGAACCTTGCGGGCGATCAGGTTGCCCTGTTGCATCAACGGCGAGAGGGAGGCGGCCACCGCGATCAGGGTCACCATTGTCAGACCCACCAGCAGGTGGGGGCTGACGAACAGCTTGCCGTTGTTGAGATAGGTGACCGCCATGCCACCGAAGCTGCCGACCACCATGAGCGCCAGCACCAGGCTGCCGATCCGGTAGTGCCGCTGGCCGTATTTCCCCTTGATCAGCTCCTTGCGGGTCTCCGGCTCGGCCGTGCGGGTCTTCTTGGCCTTGATGCCCAGAAACAGGGCATAGCCGGAGAGGGCCAGCAACGCCCACATGAACAGGGGATGGAGAAAGTTGAGGTTGAAGGCGAGGGCGTCCGGCATCGGAGCGGGGGGGCAGGCGATGGCAGCGAAGCTACATCTGCCCGTTGCCCCTGCGCCGCTCAGTGCAGGAAGTGGCGCCGGCCGGTGCTGACCATCGCCAGCCCCAGCTCGTCGCAGGCCTGGATCGACTCGCCATCGCGCACACTCCCCCCCGGCTGGATCACGGCGGTGATGCCGTGGGCGGCCGCCAGGCGCACGGTGTCGTCGAAGGGAAAGAACCCATCGCTGGCCAGCACCGCCCCCCGTGCCCGTTCACCGGCGGCCTCCAGGGCCAGACGGGCCGAGCCCACCCGGTTCATCTGGCCGGCACCGATGCCCAGGCTGGCGCCGGCCGCGGCCACGGCAATCGCATTGGAGCGCACATGGCGCACCAGGCGCCAGGCGAAACGCAGATCCTCGAGCTCCGGGGCCGATGGCTCCCGCCGGCTCACGACCCTCCAATCGTCCTCGGCGACAGGCTGGTCGTCGAGGTCCTGAAGCAGCACGCCGCCCAGCAGGCTGCGCAGCTGCAGGCGGGGCGCGCGCTCGATCGCGGCCGGATCCAGCTCGAGCAGCCGCAGGTTGGGTTTGGCCCCCAGCGCCGCACGGGCCGAATCGGAGTAGCCCGGCGCCACGACGCACTCGAGGAACAGCCCGCTGAGCAGGGCAGCCGCCGATGCGTCCACCGGCATGTTGAGCGCCACGATGCCTCCGAAGGCCGACACCCGATCGGCGTCCAGCGCCCGCCCCAGGGCCGCAGCGCCATCGGCCCCGATCGCCACCCCGCAGGGGTTGGTGTGCTTCACCACCACGGCCGCCGGCTGGCCGCCATCGCCGTAGCCGAACTCCCGCACGGTGGCCAGGGCAGCCTCGAGGTCCAGCAGATTGTTGGTGCTCAGCTCCTTGCCCTGCAGTTGCCGCGCCTCGCCCCAGCCCCCGGCGGGAGCAGCGAACCAACGGGCGCTCTGGTGGGGGTTCTCGCCGTAGCGGAGACGCTGACGCAGGGGCAGGTCCAGGCGCAGGGGCGGCTCTTCGGCGACCTCCAGGCGAGCGGCGAGCCAGTCGCTGATCGCAGTGTCATAGGCCGCACAGTGGCGAAAGGCCTCCAGCGCCAGGTGCCGCCGCAGGGTGCCATCCACAGCATCGGTGGCCAGGGCCGCCAGGAAGCCCTCGTACTGGGAGGGACTGGTGAGCACCGCCACATGGGCGTGGTTCTTGGCCGCGGAGCGGACCATGGCCGGACCGCCGATGTCGATGGTTTCCACCGCCCTGTCCCAGGAGACGGCCGGGTCGGCCACGGTTTCGCGGAAGGGGTAGAGGTTGACGACCACCAGGTCGATCGGTGTGATGCCCTGGGCGGCCAGATCAGCCTGATCGGAGGCCTCCTCGCGGCGGGCCAGGATGCCGCCGTGGATGCGGGGATGGAGGGTCTTGACCCGGCCGCCGAGCATTTCGGGCGCTCCGGTGTGCTCCGACACCCGCGTCACGGTCACGCCGGCCTCGGCCAGGACAGTCGCCGTGCCGCCGCTGGAGAGGATCTGGAAGCCGTGGCGGCCCTGGAGCGCTTCGGCCAGGGCCACCACCCCCCGCTTGTCCGACACACTCAGGAGCGCGGTGGGGGCCATCAGGATCGCCAGGGCTTGATCGCCACAACCTACGCAGCACCTCACCCCTCGCCCAGCCCTCCGCCATGCCCGACGATCTGCTCCGCCTCGGACCCGACGACGCCAGCCAGCGGCTGGTGCTGCTTCACGGCTGGGGCGCCGACGCCGACGACCTGCTGGACCTGGGCCGGGAGCTGATCGAGCCAGGCACCGAACTGGTGGCGCTGCGCGCGCCCCACCCCCATCCCCAGGCCCCCGGCCGGCAGTGGTATGACCTGCAGCGGCAGGACTGGTCCAGCGAGCTGCCGGACGCGCGCCTCCAGCTGCGCCGGCGGCTCCAGGCCCTGGCCGGGAGCCTGCCGCTGGAGCGCACCGTGCTGCTGGGCTTCTCCCAGGGCGGGGCCATGGCCATCGACGGGGCCGCGGGACTGCCGCTGGCGGGACTGATCTCCTGCAGCGGCTATCCCCATCCCGACTGGGAGCCCACGGCACCCCTGCCGGCGCTGCTGCTCACCCACGGCCGCCAGGATCCGATCGTCCGCTTCGCCGCCAGTGAGGATCTGGAGCGGCGCTGGCGAGAAGCGGGAGGGGACGCCGAACTGCTGGCCTTCCCAGGCGGCCATGCGATCGATCCGGCCCTCTTCCCGGCGATGGGGGCGTTTCTGCAGCGCCAATGGACAACCCCCTCCGGACCCTGAGGCTCCGAAGGGGGTGTGATGGGCGGGCCCGAGCCCGAACCAGGAAGCCGAGCCCGGAGGCCGACTCAGACGAAGGCGTACTCGTATTCCTCCATTTCCTCCCAGTCGTCGGATCCGGTGGATTCGAGCCCGGCGAAGAGAATGTCTTCCCCGATGGAATCGACGATCAACCGCAGGGAGGGGAAGAGGAAATGATTCTCTTCAGCGTACTGGGCACTGAACAGGCCCTTCTCGCCCCAGAAGAAGCGGTCGGTGGTGTGCTCGTTGCGGCGGACGTTCAGCAGGGCAGGTGCCTCAAGGCCGGTCTCCGCGATGTAGCGGCGAGCGGCGGTGACCGGCTTGTGCTGGCCGGTTTCAAGGTTGTGGGTGGGCACGTGGGCGAGCACGCGCTGACCGGAAAGACGACGGCGACTGATCCGCTTGCGCTTCTTGGACATGGAACCACTCCCGAGGGGGAGATTGAGGAGGATGGGGGAATTGGGATGAACTGGCCCGCAGGGCAGGCCAGACCGGCACGGCACTCGTTGGGGAGCACCGGTCACGTCCAAACGTCGGTCAACCGGGGGAGGACGGTTCAGCGGAGGAAGCCTGGTGCCAGGCGCCCTCCGACAGCCACGCAGCCAGTGGGTCCGTGACCCGCGGAACGGGCCCCAGAACAGAAGAGGGGCACATCTGCCTCTGCTGTAGCCTCAGCTGCAGGGAAGTGCAGACAAGGCACCCACCAACCCGCATGGACGTCCGGACCCGGACTGCGGAGTATTGGTCGATACGTAAATTTTAAGGCTTTTTCCCAGATTTCGAACACGGCCTCCGGAATTCCTTTCGACGGCCCCTCCGGCCAGCCCTCAACGCAGGTGTCCCGCCGCTTCGAGGCCCTGCTGCGGCACCAGCTCGACCAGTTTGCCGACCGGCCCGACCTCAGCTCCCTGGTGGTCTACCTGGCCATGCCCCGCCCGGACGGCAAGCCCGGGCTGATCCCGGTGGGGCACTGGCCCCAGCAGGGCCGTTCCCTGCCGGCGGTGGACGAGGACAGCAGCCTGCAGCTGCCGAGCGAGCAACGGCGGTGGCTGCCGCTGCGCCACGAGCGCCTGTTGCTCGGCGCTCTGCGGGTGGAGACGCGGGAGCAGCCCTGGTCCCCGACCCTGCGGCAACGGCTGCAGGCGGTGGCCCTCTGCCTCACCGAGGCCCTCTGCCTGGACCTGGAACAGCAGCGGTTGGAGCGACGTCTGGAGCGCCAGCAACAGCAGCTGCGGATCCTGGTGCATCAGCTTCGCAACCCGCTCGCCGCCCTGAGAACCTTCGGCCAGCTGCTGCGGCGGCGGCTGGAGAGCGACCCCGCCAACCAGGCCCTGGTGGAGAGCCTGCTGGAGGAGGAACGGCAGCTCAACCGCTATGTGGAGGCCATCGACGGGCTCAGCGATCGCCCCCTGATCGGCCCGGGGCCGGCGGATGGCGCTCTGCTGCTGTTGCCCCCGTCGCTGGATCAGGGTCAGGGTCAGCCCCTGGCCGAGCGGCTCCAGCCCCTTCTGCAGCGGGCGGCGGCCACCGCCGCCCTGCAGGGACGCCCCTGGCAGGGGCCCGCCGCACCGCCCGACTGGCGCGGCGACAGTGCGGCCGTGGCTGAAATCCTGGCCAACCTGCTGGAGAATGCTTTTCGTTACAGCCCGGAAGGAGCCCCGGTGGGGCTCCACTGCCAGGAGGCGCCCCGCGGTCCCAGCCTGACGGTCTGGGATGGGGGGGCCCCGATCGCACTGGCCGAACGGGGCGCGATCTTCCGGAGCGGCGTGCGGGGCGGCGCCGCCCACGGCAAGGCGGGGACGGGGCTGGGGCTGGCCCTGGCCCGGGACCTGGCCCGCGCCATGGGGGGCGAACTGGACCTGCTGAGCCCGCCCCGGGCCGTCGACGGAGCCCTGCCGGATCGGGGCAATGCCTTCCGCCTGCGGCTGCCCCCCAGCCTGGAGCTGGGGCCCCGGTCCGGGCCCTAGGAGGCCAGGGCAGCCAGGGCCATCAGACCAAGGCTCAGGCTGTCGGTCCACTCCACACAGGCGCCGTAGCTGTCGCCGCTGTGGCCGCCGAAACGACGGCCGAGCCCGAGGGGAACCAGCAGGGCGGGCACGAGCCCCAGCCAGCCCTGCCACGACCAGTCCAGGGCCCCGGCCGCCAGAGTCAGGAGCGGCAGCAGCAGCAGCGTGGGGCGCAGCTCCCGGGCCAGCCCCAGCCAGTGCTGACGGTGGAATCCAGCGGAGCCCCCCGGGCGCAGATAGGGAAACCACTGCAGGGCCAGGAGCGGCGCGATGCGACCCCACACCGCCACCCACAGCAGGGCCGCGACCAGCTGGGGCCCCTGGGCCAGATCCGCCAGGGTGAGCAGCGCCGCGGCCCGCAGCAGCAGCACCAGCACCAGCGCCTGCACCCCGGCGGCACCGACGCGGCTGTCTGCCATCGCCTCCAGGGCCCGCTCCCCGGCCGCGAGTCCGTCGGCGGTGTCCATCACCCCGTCGGCATGGAGGCCGCCGCTGAGCCAGAGGCCGGCGGCCAGCACCAGGGCCACCTGGGCACCCGCCGGCAGGATCCAGGTGGTGGCCAGCCAGAGCAACCCCTGCAGAGCGCCCAGCACCAGGCCGATCCAGGGGGCGAAGCGGGCGATGCGCTCGAAGCGGGGGGGCGGCCAGGGCCAGGCGGGAAGCACCGAATAGAACACCCAGGCCCCGGCGAGATCCCGCAGCCAGGCCGGTCGGGGCGAGGGTGTGGTCATGGTCGGGATCGGGGCCGGAGTTCACCCCCTAGGTTCAAGCCGGATCCGCCCACGCCACCGTGACCCGCGCCACCGTGACCGGCAGCGCCGCCGAGGCGGTCCCGTTCCGCTTCGAGCGCACGGCCCACTGCCCGGACACCCGGGCCCGCTGCGGCTGCTTTCACACCCCCCATGGACCGGTGGAGACGCCCCGGTTCATGCCGGTGGGAACCCTGGGCACGGTGAAGGGGATCACTCCCGCCCAGCTGGTGGCCACCGGGGCCCGGATGGTGCTGGCCAACACCTACCACCTGCATCTGCAGCCGGGGGAGGAGGTGGTGGCCGAGGCGGGAGGCCTGCATCGCTTCATGGGCTGGAGCGGACCCCTGCTGACGGATTCTGGCGGGTTCCAGGTGTTCAGCCTCGCGGACCTCAACACGATCAATGACGACGGAGTGGTGTTCCGCTCCCCCCGGGACGGCAGTCGGATCAGCCTGACGCCGGAGCGTTCGATGGAGATCCAGATGGCGCTCGGGGCCGATGTGGTCATGGCCTTCGACCAGTGTCCCCCCTTTCCGGCCAGCGAGAACGATGTGGCGGAGGCGAGTCGGCGCACCCAGGCCTGGCTGGAGCGCTGCCGCCGTGTGCACAACCGCCCGGATCAGGCCCTGTTCGGCATCGTGCAGGGGGGAGTCCATCCCCGGCTGCGGGAGGAGTCGGCCCGGGCGGTGGCGGCGATGGACCTGCCCGGCATCGCCATCGGCGGCGTCAGCGTCGGGGAACCGATGGAGGCCATGCATCGCATCGTGCGGCAGGTGACACCCCTTCTGCCGGAGGATCGGCCCCGCTATCTGATGGGGGTGGGCAGCCTGCGGGAGATGGCCCTGGCGGTGGCCCAGGGCATCGATCTGTTCGACTGCGTGCTGCCCACCCGGCTGGGCCGCCATGGCACGGCGTTGGTGGGGGGTGAACGCTGGAATCTGCGCAACGCCCGGTTCCGGCACGATCACAGCCCCCTCGATCCCCGCTGTCCCTGTCCGGCCTGCCTGCACCACAGCCGCGCCTACCTCCACCATCTCGTCTGCAGCGAGGAACTGCTGGGCCGCATCCTGCTCAGCCTGCACAACCTCACCCACCTGATCCGCTTCACCACGGCGATGACCACGGCCATCCGAACGGGCTGTTTTTCAGAGGATTTCACTCCCTGGAAGGCCGCTTCCCCGGCCTTCCACACGTGGTAACGTCCAGCCCTAACCAGCTGTCACCGCCCAGGGATGGTTCTCTCCACGCTGATCGCCGCCACGTCCCTGGCCCAGCTGCCCGAGGCTTACCAGGCCTTCGGTCCCCTGGTCGACATCCTGCCGATCATCCCGCTCTTCTTCCTGCTCCTGGCCTTCGTCTGGCAGGCCTCCGTGGGCTTCCGCTGAGCCCCTACCGGCGGCGCTCGCCCCGCCGCAGCACCTCCCAGGCAAAGGCCGGCAGCACCAGCATGCGCCGCCAGCGAGCCGGCTCCTGAATCAGCCGGTACAACCATTCAATCTGCAGCAGGCCCATCCAGGCGGGGGCCCGTCGCTTCATGCCGGCCCACACGTCGAAGCTGCCTCCCACCCCCATCCAGAGGCCGGGTTGGCCGCGGTGCAGGCGCCCGATCCACAGTTCCTGGCGGGGCACCCCCAGGGCGGCCAGCACCAGATCGGGCCTGGCCGCCAGCAGCTCCCCCTCGAGGCGGCTCCAACCGTCTCCACTGAGATAGCCGTGGCTGGCGATCACCAGGGTCAGGTCCGGCAGCCGCCGGGCCAGCCGGGCCACGAGGGTGTCCATCACCTCCGGGCTCGCCCCCACCAGGGCCACGCGCCAGGCCCGGGTCGCGGCATGGACCAGGAGACGATCGGCCAGTTCGATGCCCGGGCTGCGCTGCACGTGACAGCCCTGGAGGCCCAGCGCCCAGACCGCCCCCGCCCCGTCGGGGATCACCAGCTCAGCGGCGGCGATGGCGGCGCCGAGCTGGGGGTCGGCCCGGGCCGCCATCGTCATCTCGGCGTTGAGGGTCACGATCTGGCCGCCGCCGCGACCGTGCAACTCCAGCGCCGCCCCGAACACGTCGGCGCAGACATCGATGGGCACTCCGAGAATGGTGGTGCGCGCTGCCGGGGAGCCCGATGGGAGGCCTGGAGCTGATTCCGTCACCATCACTGCCTTGGGCCAGGTCGGCCGCGGGGGAGAATCAAGCGAGAGTACCGACGTTCCTGCCGCCGGAAGGCGCCCAGCGACGCACCTGCAACCACAGCGAATGGGGATCTGCGCGGGATGACCGACGTCTTGAGCACCGCTCGGCTCGGCGAGACACCCCCGCCCGAAGCCATGGCCCCCCGGCAACTGGCCCCGGAGGAGGCCCGGGAGCTGCTGCTGCGGCTGGATCGGTCGATCGAGCGGGTGGTGCTGGCCCGGCAGCATCCGATCAGCGGGCTGCTGCCGGCCAGCACCGCCCACACCGTCCACGGCAACTACGGCGACGCCTGGGTGCGCGACGGGGTGTATTCCATCCAGTGCGTCTGGGGACTGGCCCTGGCCCACCGCCGGCTGGACGGGCCCTCGACGCGGGTGTACGAGCTGGAGCAGCGGGTGCGGCAGCTGATGCGTGGCCTGCTCACCGCCATGCTTCGCCAGGCCCGGAAGGTGGAGCGGTTCAAACACAGCCTCGACCGGCATGACGCCATCCACGCCAAGTTCGACACCGCCAGCGGGGATCCGGTGGTGGCCGACGATGGCTGGGGCCACCTGCAGCTGGACGCCACCGCCCTCTACCTGCTCCAGCTGGCCCAGCTGACCCGGGCCGGCCTGGTGGTGGTGCAGAGTCGCGCCGAGGCCGACTTTCTCCAGAACCTCGTCTATTACGTGGCCCGCGCCTACCGGGTGGCCGACTACGGCATCTGGGAGCGGGGCGACAAGGGAAACCACGGCGAACCGGAGCGCAACGCCAGCTCGATCGGCCTGGTCAAGGCGGCCCTCGAGGCCCTCGACGGGCTGGATCTCTACGGTCCCCACGGGGACGGGAGCTGCCGCCTGCAGATCCCCCAGGACGCCATCGTCCGCCTGCGGCGGGCGCTGCAGGCCCTCCTGCCCCGGGAGTCGGCCAGCAAGGAGGTGGACAGCGCCTGCCTGGCGGTGATCGGCTATCCCGCCTGGGCGGTGGAGGACCACCAGCTGGTGGAGCGCACGCGGGCCAAGATCCGCCGCGACCTGGGCGGCGCCTACGGCTACAAGCGCTTCCGCCGCGACGGCCACCAGACCCTGGTGGAAGACCACACCCGGCTCCACTACGAGCGGGAGGAACTGGCCCAGTTCGAGGCGATCGAATGCGAGTGGCCCCTGTTCTTCGCCTACGAACTGGTCACCGCCTGCTGCGAAGGCCGCTGGAGCGAAGCCTGGGGCTGGAGACGGCGGCTGGAGGCGGTGAGCGTGGAGGTGGAGGGGGTGCCGCTGTTGCCGGAGCTCTACCTGGTTCCCGAGGAGGCGATCGGGGCGGAGCGGCGCCAGGGCGGCAGCCAGGCCCGGGTTCCCAACGCGAATGTGCCCCTGCTCTGGACCCAGAGCCTCACCTGGCTGGGCGACCTGCTGCTCCATGGCCTGCTGACACCGGAGGACATCGACCCGAGCGGGCGGCGCCAGCCGGCGCCCCTCGGCGCCGAACGGGTGCTGGTGGCCCTGGCGCCCGCCACCGCCGCCATGGCGACGGCCCTGGAGGCGGCCGGGCTGCCCGTGAGCCGGGGGAGCGGGCGGGTGCGGATCGCCAGCTCGATGGAGCTGGCCCAGCGGATGGGCCAGGTGGGGGCCAACGGGCGGCTCGGCCTCAGCGGCCTGCCGCCGGTACGGATGGAGACGATGGCCACCGCCCGCCTCTACCGCTGCCCCACTCCGGAGGGAACCGAGCTGGTCGCCTACCTGCCGACGGTGCTGGAGGAGGGCACCTTCTACCTGGCCGATGACCCGGACCAGCTGGCCGACACGGTGGTCAGCGAGCTGCGGGTGCTGCAGCGCCAGTGGCGCGGCCAGGGGCTGCCCCTGCTGGTGATCCCCCTGGCCGACGGGCCCTTCCAGCGGGATCCGGCCGCCCTGATCAGGCTCGGCGAGGCCCTGCGGAGCTCCGAACTCGCCGGGGTACCGGTGTGGCTCGACAGTCTCGACGTCCTCTGCGAGCAGGCCTGCCAGGTGGAGCTGCCCGCCCTGAAGGTCGGCGTGTCCGCACCGGGCACCGTCGCGGCGCCCCGGGTCCTGCTGAACAGCACCAGGCAGCAGCCGCTCACCATCCAGCAGGAGCAGGAACTGGAGGACATCCCGATCCCCGATCTGGCCCAGCGGCTCTGGCGCAGCACCTCCCTGCCGGAGCAGGCGGAAGTGCTCGAGCAGCTGGACCGGCGGCTGGGGCCCAGCGCGATTCTGCAGGGACCCTCCAGCACCGGGCCGGTGAAGCTGCGGGCCCTGGTGGAGGAGATCTACCGCCGGGGCCTCGCCGAGGCCGACTGGAACGTGGTGCGCCGCTGCGCGGGGGTGATGCAGCTGGTCCATCCCCAGCTGGAGGATGCCCTCACCGATCTGCTGGTGCGCCAGAAGCAGGTGGTGGTGGGCCGCAACTACACCCGCGAGTCGGTGATCAGCCAGCCCCAGGGCAGCGCCATGATCGGCGTGATGATCCGCCGCTTCAGCGGCGAGGATGGCCGGGAGGGGATGCTCCAGCAGGAACTGCTGCTGGCCCTCGATGGCCTGGCCCGGCTGGAACCCTCCCTGCTCAGCGGCAGTCTCACCATTCAGCTCGGACAGTTGCTGCTGCTGCTCACCGGCGAGCTGGCGACCGAGCGGGATCTCGCCCCCGACGACGCCTTCGAGGCCCTCTGCGATCTGCCGCCCCACGCCATCAGGCGCCGCCTGCGGGCCGTGCTGGTGGATGGGGAACACGCGCGTCAGGCCCTGCGCCGCAAGGAACAGCTCCACATCAGCGGCCGGGTGCGCTGGGAAGTACCCGACCCGCTCGACGATCTGCCCCGCGGCAGCGGCTGCGGCTGGCTGCAGCAGCGACAGCGCCTGGGGGCCCTCCAGCGTGTGCCCCGCGATTTCTATGCCGGCATCTGGGATCTGCTGCACCACTGCCGCGGCCTGGTGATCGGCGACAAGCTGGAGCGCCGCAACCGGCTTGAAAGCGCCCCCCTGCTCTCGGAGAAGACCGGCGGGGAGCGCAACTTCGCCGCCCTGGTGGACCATCTGCTCAGCAAGATCGAGGCGCCCGAGTACCGACAGCTCTGCACTGAGAGCCTGCTGTCGCTGGTGGCCTTCGTGGGCGCCAACCCCCAGGTCCGCCTCGACGATTACCTGGCCCTCGATGTGGTCATCGGGCATGCGGTGCGGCTGGGCTGGCAGCAGTCGCACCCGGAGCAGCCGCCGGAAACCTACCCCCAGCACAAGGCCATCGCCTGGGAGCTGTTCTACGCCTCCTCCCCGGCCCGGTGCCGCCGCTGGCAGATGCTGGCCCTGCGGGACCTCACCGAAGGGGACCCGGCCCCCGATCGGGGCGGGGTGGGCGCTCAGATGGGGGCGTCGAGCGCCATGCAGAGCGAGGGCTGATCCACCGCCAGCTCGATCAGGTTGGCCAGCACCAGGGCCCTTGAGGCCTGCTGACCGTCGACGGCGGGGGTTTCCCGACCGCGCAGGCAGAGCAGGAAGTGCTCAAGCTCGGCGTAGAGCGGTTCAATCGAGGTGGTGCTCACCTCCTCGATGAAGCCATCGTTGCGGTACAGGAGTTCGCCGTGGTCGGCCGAGACCCATTCATGGGCCCGGCGATGGATGTGGATCCGCCGGTTGAGGAAATCCGTTTCCACCAGGCTGGCCCTGCAGTGGGCACTGAGGCTGCGGATCTTGCGGTGGGCCATCTTGCTGGCCGTGAGGCTGGCCACCACACCGTTGCCGAATCCGAGCGTGGCATTGACGTAATCAATCGGCCCCTCGCCGCTGCGGCCGCCGGCGGCCGCCAGGCGCACCACGGGAGCACCGGCGAGCTCCAGCACCAGGTCGATGTCGTGGATCATCAGGTCAAGCACCACCGACACGTCATTGGCCCGATCGGCGTGGGGGCTGTGGCGGCGGGCCTCCAGCACCACCACCTCCTCGTTGGCCACCACCTTGAGCAGCTCCCGGAAGGCGGGATTGAACCGTTCGATGTGGCCCACCTGCAGCTGCCGTCCAGCCGCTTCGGCCGCCTGGATCAGTTCGCTGGCCTCCTCCTGGCTGGCGGCGATCGGTTTTTCGATCAGCACGTCCACGCCAGCCTGCAGGCAGGCCATACCGACCCGGTGGTGGAGCAGGGTTGGCACGGCGATGCAGACCGCCTCGACGCGGGGCAGCAGGTCCTGAAAGTCGTCAAACCAGCGGCAGCCGAACTGTTCCACCGCCATCCGACCCCGGCGCTGGTCGGGATCGGCCACGCCCACCAGTTCGGCGTCCCGAAGAAGGCTCAGGACCCTGGCGTGATGCCAGCCCATGTTGCCGATGCCGATGACCCCCACCTTGACCGGGGTGATGGGATCGGTGGTCATCGCGTCACCAGCACACGCGTCAACGTGAACATCCGCTGTCCCAATGGGGGCATTATCAATGATCGACCGCGCGACGGCTGATCCGCACCCGCTCGATACGGGGCCCGTCCATGGCGACGATGACGAACTGGTGGCCCTTCCAGCTGAGAATCTCCCCCGGGGCCGGGATGTGCTGCAACCGCTCCAGCAGGAAGCCGGCCAGGGTGTGGTGCCCATCCGCCTCCGGCAACCCCAGGGCCAGTTGGCGGTTGAGTTCGAAGATCTCCAGGTCGGCCGCCGCCATCCAGCTGTCGTCCTGCAGCCGCTGCAGGCTCTCCTCGCCGCTGCGCTGGTCATCGTCCTCCCCGACGATCTCGCCGGTGAGATCGGCCACGGTGACGAGTCCCTCGGTGCCACCGTGCTCGTCGACCACCACCAGCAGGGGCTGGCCGCCGCGGATCATCGGCAGCAGCTCCGCCAGGGACATCGTCTCCTGGACCCGGGCCACCGGGGTGAGGAACGGGGCCAGGGGGGTGTCCCCCTGCAGCAGGCCAAGGGCGATCGGCTCGGCCAGGCGGCGCAGGTCGAGCAGGCCCCGCACATCGTCCAGGGACTGGCCGATCACCGGGAAGCGTGCGTGGGCGGTGGCGTGCACGGCCTCCATCATTCCGGCGAAGGACACATCGAGCGGCAGGGTGACCATGCCGGAGCGCGGCACCATCACCTCCCGCACCTGGGTGTCCCTCAGGGAGAACACCCCTTCGAGGATGTTGCGCTCATCCGGCAGCAGACCGGTGACGCTGTTGGATTCGATCAGGGTCTCGAGCTCCCCGGCCGAGAGGGCGGGAACGAGGGCATCCCAGTTGCGGGGCAGGCCGAGCAGGCGCAGCAGGGCGTCCGACAGGCGCTCCAGCACGATCAGCAGCGGCGAGAGGGTGCGGCTGCCCCATTCCAGGAGCGGGGCCAGCCGCAGGGCCGATGCCTCAGGCCGATGCAGCACCCAGGCCTTGGGAAGCACGCCCCCCAACACCGTGGCCACGGCCACGAGGGCCAGAAACACAAGCAGGGCGACCCAGATCCGCTGGGCCAGTGGATCGAGTCGCTCCGCCAGCCCCCGGCCCGCCCAGCCCAGGGCCACCAGGGCCAGGGTCACCCCCAGCTGGGTGGCCACCAGGGTACGGCGCAGCCGCTGCTGCAGCCGCTCGATCGCCCGGGCTCCGGGACGCCCGTCAGCGGCCAGCACCTGAGCCCGGCTGGGGCGCAGATGGAGGAGGGCGAACTCCGCAGCCGCGAAGAAGGCCAGCAGGGTCAGCAGAGCGGCCAGCAGAACAAGCAGGCGCATCGGAGACAGCAGCACGGCGGAGGCGGACGTCATTCGACCGTGACGCTCTTGGCCAGGTTGCGCGGCTGATCCACATCGAGGCCACGATGGGCTGCGATGTGGTAGCTCAACAGCTGCATCGGGATCATGGTGAGCAGGGGGCTGAGCAGCTCATCCACCTCCGGCACCGGCAGGAGCACGTCGAACAGGGCGGTGTCGGCACACCGGGGCGCCACACCGATCAGGGGGGCGTCGCGGGCCTTGGCCTCCTGGGCGTTGGAGAGCACCTTCTCGAAGACCGTGCCGGGCATGGCGATCGAGACCACCGGCACCCGGGCATCAAGCAGGGCGATCGGACCGTGCTTCATCTCTCCGGCCGGATAGCCCTCGGCGTGGATGTAGCTGATCTCCTTGAGCTTGAGGGCCCCCTCGAGGGCGATCGGGAAGTTGATCCCCCGGCCCAGAAAAATCACGTCCTGGGTGTCGGCGAACCGGTGGGCCAGCTCCGCGCAGAGGTGGTCGTGCTCCTCCACCAGCCGCTGCAACTGGCTGGGCAGCACCCGCAGCCCGCTCACCAGGGCCTGGAGCTGGTCGGGACTGCGGGAGGAGCGGCGCTCGGCCAAGGCGAGCGCCAGTCCGTAGAAGGCCAGCAACTGGCCGAGAAAGGTCTTGGTGGCCGCGACACCCACCTCGATGCCCGCGCCGATGTCGAGCAGGTGGGGCACCAGGCGCCCCAGGGAGCTCTCGGGGCGGTTGGTGATCCCCAGCAGCCGCGGGGCATAGGCCGGATCGGCGATGCGCTCCCGCCTGGTGCGCTCCATCTGCAGTGCCGCCAGGGTGTCGGCCGTCTCCCCCGACTGGGTGACGCCGATGGTGAGCGTATGGGGGGAGAGGGGGGGCGGGGCGTAGCGGAATTCACTGGCGTAGTCCACCGCCGTGGGGATGCCGGCCAGCTGCTCCAGCAGATAGGCCCCCACCTGGGACGCGTGTCGGCTGGTACCGCAGGCCAGAATCTGGATCCGCTCCACCGACTCAAACAGGTGGTCCTCCAGCGGGAGGGCCACCAGCGGGGGCGCGCCCGGCCCACCAGCCGAGTCAGGCAGATGGCGGGCCACCCAGAGGGCGGCGGTTTCGGCCTGCTCATGGATTTCCTTGAGCATGAAGTGGCGGAAGCTGCGCTTGTCCGCCACGTGCTCAGTGCCGCTGAGCAGGCTGGGATTGCGCTGAACACGCTGCAGTGCCCCGTCGTAGAGCTCGATGCCGAGCGGCGTCAGCAGGGCGGTCTCGCCGTCCTCCATCGGCAGGATCGTGCGGGTGAAACCGGCCAGGGCCGGGGTGTCGCTGGCGCAGAGGAACTCTCCCTCCCCCAGGCCGATCAGCAGGGGGGCCTGGCGCCGCGCCACCACCAGGGCCCCGGGGGTCTCGGCCCACACCACGGCCAGGGCATAGGCGCCCTGCAGCAGGGGCAGCACCTGCTGCAGGGCCTGCAGCAGCAAAGCGGGACCGGGAACCGCACCCTGGTCGCGCAACGCGTCCAGGCGCTCGGCCAGCAGATGGGGAATCACCTCGGTGTCGGTGTCGGAGCGGAAGACGACCCCGCGGGCCCGGAGCTCCTCCCGCAGCTGCCGATGGTTCTCGATGATGCCGTTCTGCACCACCGCCAGCGTGCCGCGGCCATCGAGGTGGGGATGGGCGTTGCGTTCCTCCGGCTTGCCGTGGGTGGCCCAGCGGGTGTGGCCGATGCCGCAATGGCCGGGGGCGCCGTGCTGCTCGAACCGGGCCGCGAGGTTGACCAGCTTGCCCTCGGCCCGGAGGCAGGTGAGTCCGCCGCCGCTCCCCGCCACCGTGGCGATCCCCGCCGAGTCGTAGCCGCGATACTCCAGTTGCCTCAACCCTTCCATCAGGAGGGGGGCCGCCTCACGCGAGCCGATGACCGCAACGATGCCGCACATGGCCGATGGGCCGGGACTGGGCCGTTTCTAAAGGATCGACGCCCCGGCGCCCGCCGGAGGCGCCCCACGCCTGGCCCATGAAAAAGCCCGGACAGGGCCGGGCGGGGAGTGGGAACGGGAAGGGGGCCTCAGTAGGCGAGACCCATGCTGCGGGAGGTCTCGTCTCCGAGATAGACGCGGATGCTGAGGAAATCGGTGGGGCAGGCGGTTTCGCACCGCTTGCAGCCGATGCAGTCTTCGGTGCGGGGGGAGGAGGCGATCTGGGCGGCCTTGCAGCCATCCCAGGGGACCATCTCGAGGACATCGAGAGGGCAGGCCCGCACACACTGGGTGCAGCCGATGCAGGTGTCGTAGATCTTGACGGAATGGGACATGCCCGGCCGGAAAGCGAACGGCGTGCGGTCAAAGTACCCAAAGCGACCGGGAGCCAACCGCAGCCGGCCCCAGGCCGTCATCCTTTTTCATACGGGCCGGGAGGCCGTTCAGGGCGACCCGTAGGATGCGGCCTCTCTCACACCGGTCATGTCACAGGAAGCGATCTTCGAGAAAGTGCGCTCGATCGTTGCCGAGCAGCTCAGCGTCGATGCCGCTGAAGTGAAGCCCGAGTCGAACTTTCAGAACGACCTCGGGGCCGACTCGCTCGACACGGTGGAACTGGTGATGGCCCTGGAAGAGGCCTTCGACATCGAGATTCCCGACGAGGCCGCCGAAGGCATCACCACCGTCGGTGACGCCGTCACGTACATCCTGGACAAGCAGGCCTGAGGGTGTCGATGGTGGAGGGTCTCCACCGTGTCGTGGTCACGGGCCTCGGCGCGGTCACACCGATCGGCAACGACGTCACCCAGTACTGGGAAGGGCTGCGCATCGGCCGCAATGGGGTGGCTCCGATCCGGCTGTTCGACGCCTCCCGCCACGCCTGCCGCTTCGCGGCGGAGGTCAAGGATTTCGACCCCAGCGGCCAGATCGACCGGAAGGAGGCCAAGCGCTGGGATCGCTTCTGTCAGTTCGCCGTGGTGGCGGCGAAACAGGCCGTAGCCCAGGCCCGGCTGCCGATCGAGCCCGGCACGGAGCACCGGATCGGTGTGGCCATCGGCTCCGGTGTGGGGGGATTGCTGATGATGGAAACCCAGGCCCACGTGCTGGCCGACCGGGGCCCGGACCGGGTGAGCCCGTTCTGCGTGCCGATGATGATTCCGAACATGGCGGCCGGGCTCACGGCGATCGCCCTGGGGGCCAAGGGACCCAGCACCGCGGTGGCCACCGCCTGTGCCGCCGGCTCCAATGCCATCGGGGACGCCTTCCGCCTGATTCAGCTCGGTCTCGCCGACGCCATGGTCTGCGGCGGAGCCGAATCCGCCATCACGCCGCTGGGTGTGGCCGGATTCGCCAGCGCCAAGGCCCTCTCCTTCCGCAATGACGACCCCGCCACGGCCAGCCGCCCGTTCGACGCGGAGCGCAACGGCTTCGTGATCGGCGAGGGCGCCGGCGTGCTGGTCCTCGAGAGTCTGGAGCGGGCCCGGGCCCGCGGTGTGGAGATCCTGGCCGAGGTGGTGGGCTACGGCATGACCTGCGATGCCCACCACATCACCGCACCCTCGCCAGGTGGGGTCGGCGGCGCCGAGGCGATGCGGCTCGCCCTGGTCGACGCCGGGCTCAATGCCGAGGAGGTCGACTACGTCAACGCCCACGGCACCAGCACCCAGGCCAACGACAGCAATGAAACCGCCGCCATCAAATCCGCCCTCGGAGCCCATGCCCTGGAGATTCCGGTCAGTTCCACCAAGTCGATGACGGGACACCTGCTGGGGGGCAGCGGCGGCATCGAAGCCGTCGCGGCCGTGCTGGCGATCGGGCACAACCTGGTACCCCCTACGATCAATTACCAAAATCCGGATCCCGCCTGTGATCTGGATGTCGTGCCCAACCAGGCGCGGGAACAGACACTGAACGTCGTGCTTTCGAACTCGTTCGGGTTTGGCGGTCACAACGTCTGCCTCGCCTTCCGCCGGATGCGCTGACGACCTCGCCCCGCCAGCCCTCCGCCCGCCGGAACGCCCACCTCACACCCCATCCCCCCCAGCCATGGTCGCCGCCCCCTCAGTGGACATCACGTCCGTCGACAACCTCTGCGTCAACAGCATCCGCTTCCTGGCCATCGACGCGGTCAACAAAGCGAATTCCGGCCACCCGGGGCTGCCGATGGGGGCGGCGCCCATGGCCTATGCCCTCTGGGACCGGGTGCTGCGCCACAACCCCGGCAATCCGAAGTGGTTCAACCGCGACCGCTTCGTGCTCTCCGCCGGCCACGGCTGCATGTTGCTCTATGCCCTGCTGCACCTCACCGGCTACGACAGCGTCGGGCTGGAGGACCTCAAGCAATTCCGACAGTGGGGTTCCAAGACCCCGGGTCACCCCGAGACCTTCGAGACCCCGGGCGTGGAAGTGACCACCGGTCCCCTGGGTCAGGGCATCTCCAACGCGGTGGGCCTGGCGATCGCCGAAGCCCACCTGGCCGCCCGTTTCAATCGCCCCGGGGCCACGGTGGTGGATCACCACACCTTCGTGATCATGGGCGACGGCTGCAACCAGGAGGGGATCTCCAGTGAGGCCGCCTCCCTGGCCGGACACCTGGGTCTGGGCAAGCTGATCGCCCTCTACGACGACAACCACATCACGATCGATGGCAACACCGAGGTGTCCTTCACCGAGGATGTGATGAAGCGGTACGAGGCCTACGGCTGGCATGTCCAGCATGTGGCCGACGGCAACACCGACATCGCGGCCATCACTCGGGCGATCGAGGCCGCCAAGGCCGTCACCGACCGGCCCAGCCTGATCAAGGTCACCACCACCATCGGCTACGGCTCCCCCAACAAGGCCGACACCGCCGGGGTCCACGGCGCCGCTCTCGGCGCCGCTGAGGCCGAGTTGACCCGACAGTCGCTGGGCTGGAGCCACGGGTTGTTTGAGGTGCCGGAGGAGTCCTACGCCCACTGGCGCAAGGCCAGGGAGCGGGGCGCAACCCTGGAGGCGGACTGGAATTCCACCCTCAGCACCTACCGGCAGCAGTACCCGGCTGAGGCCGCCGAGTTCGAGCGGATGCTGCGGGGTGAACTGCCCCAGGGCTGGAACAGCAAGCTGCCCCGCTTCACCCCCGCCGACAAGGGCCTGGCCACGCGCCAGTACTCCTACAACGTGCTCAACGCGATCGGCCCCGACCTGCCGGAGCTGATCGGCGGCTCCGCCGACCTCACCCACTCCAATCTCACCGACATCAAGGGGGAGGCCAGCTTCCAGAAGGGCAGCGAGGCCAACCGCTATCTCCATTTCGGCGTCCGGGAGCACGCCATGGCCGCCATCCTCAACGGCATCGCCTATCACGGCAGCGGCCTGATCCCCTACGGCGGCACCTTCCTGGTCTTCGCCGGCTACATGGTGGGTGCCATGCGGCTCTCGGCCCTCTCCGAACTGGGCGTGATCTACGTGCTCACCCACGATTCCATCGGTCTGGGGGAAGACGGCCCCACCCACCAGCCGGTGGAGACCCTGGCCTCCCTGCGGGCCATCCCGAACCTGCTGGTGATCCGCCCCGGTGACGGCAACGAGACCAGCGGTGCCTACCAGGTGGCGATCACCAACCGCCAACGGCCCACGGTGCTGGCCCTCAGCCGCCAGGCCATGGCCAATCAGGCGAACAGCTCGATCGAGCAGGTGGCCCTAGGCGGCTACATCCTCGAGGACAGCGAGGGCACACCGGATCTGATCCTGATCGGATCCGGAACCGAGCTCGATCTCTGCGTCAAGGCCGGCGCCGCCCTGCGTGCCGAGGGCCGCAACGTGCGGGTGGTCTCGATGCCCTGTGTCGAACTGTTCGAAGAACAGGACGCCGCCTATCGCGAGTCCGTGCTGCCGGCGGCGGTCCGCAAGCGGCTGGTGGTGGAGGCCTCCGGATCCTTCGGCTGGCACAAGTACGTGGGTCTCGACGGCGACACCATCTCCGTGGATCGCTTTGGAGCCTCGGCCCCGGGACCGGTGTGCATGGAGCACTTCGGCTTCACGGTGGACAACGTGCTGGCCCGGGCCCGGGCGCTCTGAACCGGCGCGCCGGTTCGATGGGACGGCACCGCCGGGGCCCGGGCCTCAGAGCTCCGGCCCTGGCTGGCGCGACAACCAGCTCGATCCAAGCCGGGTCCTGGCCGTGATCGATGGCTGCAACCCAACGCTCTCGGACCTTGGAACGACTCTCCATCATCCTCCCCACCTACAACGAGCGGGAGAACGTGGGGAGGATCGTGGAGGAACTCCTGCCTCTGGAGGAGACCCACGCCCTGGAGATTCTCTTCGTCGACGACGATTCCGCCGACGGAACCGCTGATCTGATCAAGTCGATCGCCCATCGGCAGCCGTCGGTGCGGCTGATCCGGCGGGTCGGCCGCTCCGGTCTGGCCAGTGCCATCAAGGAAGGAATCCTCGATGCCACCGGGGACATCGTGGTGGTGATGGACTGTGATGGGCAGCACGAACCCGCGGCGGTGGAGGCCGCGGTGGCCGCCCTGATCACCTCGGGCAGTGACCTGGTGGTGGGGAGCCGCTTTCACCCGGATGCGGCGATCAAGGGTCTGAGCCGGGGGCGCACCCGCAACTCCAACTGGGCCAACGCGATCGCCCGCTTCAGCCTGCCGGCCTATCGCGGCCTCACGGACTACATGAGCGGTTTCTTCGCCCTCAGGCCGGAGCGGACCCTGCGGGATGTGCGCCGGGTGGATGTGAACGGTTTCAAGTTCCTCTACGAGCTGCTCTCGATCAGCCGGGGGCGGCTGGACGTGAGCGAGATTCCCCTGCGCTTCCAGGCTCGCCTCGCCGGCGATTCGAAGCTGGATCTGGCGATTGTCTGGGATCTGGGAGTGTCGATCCTGCACACGTTGCTGCTGCGTTCGATCCCACGGCGCGCCATCAGCTTCGCCCTGGTGGGCTTCAGCGGCGTGGCGATCCAGATGCTGGTGGTGCAGGCCCTGATGGTGGCAGTCGGTCTGTCGTTCGAACAGGCCCTGCCGGTCGCCGTGGTGGCGGCCGCGTCATCCAACTATCTGATCAACAATGCCCTCACCTTCCGCTTCCAGCGCCAGAGCGGGTGGGCACTGCTCCAGGGTCTGCTGAAGTTTCTGCTGGTGGCTTCCCTGCCGGTGCTGGCCAACGTGGGCGTCGCCTCCACCTTCTACAGCCTCGTGTCGGCGAACACATTCTGGGCCCAGCTGGCCGGCATCCTGGTCGTGTTCGTCTGGAACTATGCGGCCTCCTCACGCTTCGTCTGGAACACGCCCTAGCGAGCCGGCGACGCTGGTCAGCAGGCGTCCAGCTCCCGACCGTGCCAAGGCGAAACGACCCCCCTGCATGCTTTAGTCTGGCCATCTTCCGCCGCTCGAAAGTGCCCCAGGAGAGCAAAAGCACTTTCATCGACAGCACAAATCAGCCGGGGGTTCAGCATTCCTCACCCTTGAACAGACGAGCGGGATCCACCATCTCGCTGGTGATTCCCTGCTACAACGAAGAAGGATGCCTGGAAACCCTGTTTGAAGAGATACACAAACAGATCCAATTAATTCTTGAAGCAAGGCCTGACCTGCACTTCGAAACCATCATCATTGACGATGGAAGCAAGGATCAGACCATTCGATACGCCAAAGAGTTGCTGCATCAAAGCCACGATTGGACCTCTGGAAAGATCGTCAGTTTCTCAAGAAACTTCGGAAAAGAATCGGCACTGATGGCAGGATTGCACTACTGCGCTGGCGATGCCTGCATCATCATTGATGCTGACCTGCAGGACCCCCCTGAAGTGATTCCTGACATGGTGACGTCCTGGCTGGATGGCTACGAGATCGTCAGCGCAGTCAGGAGTGATCGCTCCAATGATAACTGGGTTAAGCGTTTCACCGCCGAATCATTCTACCGGATATTCCTTATGCTTTCCAAGCTTGACATCCAACTGAACGCCAGTGACTTCCGACTACTGGATCGCAAGGTGATGACAACAATCCTGGCCTGCGAAGAACGGGTAAGGTTTTCGAAAGGTTTCTTTGCCTGGGCAGGTTTTCTGCGCAAGGAAATCTACTACAGAAGGCTGGCACGAGCTGCTGGAGAAGGCAAGTGGAACCAATGGAAACTATGGAACTACGCATTGGACGGCATCTTCAGCTTTTCAACAGCGCCCTTAAGAATCTGGAGCTATGTCGGTCTAGTCGTGACAGTTGCCGCCTTTATCGTTGGCATGACATCAGTCGTGAGGGCCCTTCTGTTCGGCATCGAGACTCCTGGCTACACCTCCCTCTTCGCAGCTGTCACCTTGCTTGGCGGGCTGCAGTTGATCGGAATCGGGATCATCGGCGAGTACCTTGGACGCACCTACATTGAGTCAAAGAGGCGACCTTGGTTCATTGTCCGTGATGTTTTCGAGATTTGAATAGTCTCTCTCGGCTGGGCAGATTTAGCGCCGTTGGCCTGATCGCAACCGGGATTCATGCCGCCATTCTGATCACACTGATTAATCTTGATGTCGATAGTGGAATCGCGAATCTGGTTGGATTCCTGGTTGCCTTTACGGCCTCGTTTTTTGGACAGCAGGCGCTGACGTTCAAAGACCGACTCGGCGCCAGAAAACTCAACACCAAAGCCGCCGCCGCCCTGCTGATCATCAACAGCGGCCTGGCGATGCTGCTGGGAGCCGTGGCTCCGGCCATGGCCAGACCCCTGCTTCCCCTTCTGCCCGCCGTCACCAACTACATCCTGCTCTGGGTCCTCACCGGACGACGCTTCTTCACCACCGACTGACAATCCACCTGGATCCACTCCAGACCGGCTGAGGGGCACGACCATGGTGCCGGTGAACAAAGCGGCTCTCAGCGCTCTGCGGAAGTCAGGGTCACCGGCACGTCCTGGCCGAAACGCTGCAGGGCCACGACCACGGACTCCCCATCAAGAAACACCGCATCGGCGGAAGGCCAGGGGGCCACAGCGGCGGCCGCTCCGATCGCGTGCTCCTTTTCCTGGGGCGACGGTGAACGCACCAGTTTGCGGCCCAGCATGAAGTTGATCAATTCGGGCTGGCGGTAGTCGGCGAAGGCTTCCGTCCGAAGCAGATGGGGAGCATCCATCCGGGAGGGCCAACGCACCACATCGCGGACCCTGAAGGGCGGATAGCGTCCGATCACGACGATCGGACGGCGACCCTGCTTTCGCTCGCCCAGCAAAGGCTCCACCCGGACCAGGATACGGTTGATCATGCTGAGTTCATAGGTGGTCTTGAGTTGGGCGGCATTGGCCTGCTGGGCAGCGAAAAGGAACAGCAGCCAGAGCAGCAGGCACGCCAACGGCACGGCCAGAACCCTGATCCGGGCGCGCTGAAGCGCCAGGGCCAGGAAGAACATCAACACATAGCCGTAGGCGATGAAGAAGCGGCCACTGTCTGCGGGGGTGTGAATGTTGATGATCTTGGAGGCATGGGCCGCAACCGGAAGCAGCAGGATCGCGGCGAGCAGAACAGCCGGGATGCGCCGATCACGGCTGGGAAAGCTCAGCAGGGCAACGACACCGCCACCGAGCAGCAGCGGGGGAATCCAAGCCAGCAGCCCGGATGGCACACCACCGATGTCCGAACCCAGGTAGGTCAGGAACACCCGGTATGAGGCCCCCAGTTCCTGCAGGGCCTGGGCAACATCGTTGAGGTGGGTTCTGGGAAAGATCGGCTCTAGAACCAACAGTTGAGTGCTGAGCCAGAAGACGCCAACCGAGAGCATCAGTGGCAGGGGGAACAGAAGACTCTCCCGAAGGAGCTGCTTTCCGCTTCGCTCTGGATTGGTCAGGTGACGGTCTTGGTGAACCGTGAGAACCAGGATCAGGCTGAGCAAAGTGAAGACACTGATCAGCATGATCTTGGGGGCGTAGGTGGCCAGGGACAGCAGATAGAATCCGGAGGCCAGCACAACCCTGGTGCCAAGACGCTGCCCCCATACCCAGGCCCAGGCGCCAAGAATCACGAAGCTGTCACCAATCACGAAGGAGACATGATCAATGGCAAACGAGTAGTAATCAAGGAAAGCCGGGAACAGGCAGAGAAGAGCCGAAACGAGAAAGACTTCAAAACGATTGGACAGGCCCACCAATCTGCTGAACAGCACACCATTGATCGCCTGAAGCGCCGCCGCGACAGTCATCTGCACCGACTGAACTCCGCTACCGCCCTGCAGATAGATGATGAAGTCGGCCAGCCAGCGCCCTTCCCCGGATGTCCTGAAACTGGGATAGCCGCTGAGCATGCTGTTGGGCAAGGTATGGTTTGTGAGGGTCATCTCTGTGAACAGATAGCTATACGCCACAAGCTGCAGCAGAAACAAGGCAATCAGCACGATCCCGTACCGCTCAGCCTCTCTGTTCACGATCCGCAGCACGGCCTGGGCTGTTGAACGGCCTCTCCTCAACAGCCCCATGCCAACCACGCACCATCCACGACCGTGCGAGCGTATGTCCGCGCGGGGCAGGCGTCAACGCGCCGGCAGGCCGACAGGCTGAACTGGTCGCCCCAGCATCCGGGGCAGGAGATGTAAAGAGAGCGTCATCTCAGTTGAACAAAGAACAGCACAAGAACTACCCTGATCGATCCCGGGGATACAACGATGGTCGCTGGCCACCGACTTGCTGACTTCTCCCGATGGGGTGTGCTGTTCCTGGCGATTTTTCTGGCCTTCCACTGGCAAGAAGTTGCCACACCCACCTTCAACCTGGATGACTGGGCTGTTTTTGATACGCCGATCTGGCAGGTCCATCTGAACCGACCCGGTTGGGATGTTATGTACGCACTGCTCTTTCAGTATGGATTTTCACCTTTCATCGGTTGGCTGATCGGAGGCTGTTCCATCTTTCTTCTGGCCTGCAGCACCGTCTTCTTCGCACCCAGGCTCACGCCCCCCTGGGTGTTCCTGCTGGCCCTGCTGATCGCGGCCCATCCCTATGTTCTGGATCTGTTCAATTTCAGCTTTGCCATCGGCCTCTACCTGCTTCCCGCTCCGATTTCCGTGGCCGCCGCGGTGCTGATGGGCCATGTCAGCCGTTGGCGTCTGCCGGCCTGGATCGCCGGCATCCTCCTGTTCACAGGCGCGATGAGCCTGTATCAACCGATGGGGTATTACGGCGTGGCTGTGCTCGGGCTCCAGGGCCTGGCCGAGGCCCTCGGCTTACGCCGGTTCGCCAGGCTGGCCTGGCTTCGGGTGCTGCTGGGGTCGCTGATCAGCGGGATTCTCTACTATCTGTTGTCCAGCCATCTGGCCACCTATATCGCCAGCCAGAACGGTCTGGAGGATTCCTCTCGGAAAGGGCTGGCAACGTTGCCACTGGCCTTCAGCAAGCTCACGGCAGGTTCAATCTATCAAGAGGTGTATCACGTCAACCTACCCCTGATCCCGCCTGTTCAGCTCATTCCAGCGGTGATTTTTCTTCTGATGGTTTTGATCGGTAGCGCCTGGATTGTGCGACAAGAGCCTGGTCTCTTCCCGTTGGCCAGGCGGCTGGGCCTGCTCTGGCTCTCGGCAGGCCTTCTGACCCTGCTGCCCTTCCTCTTGTTCTACGTATTGCGTACAAATGTACCGCCCAGATCCCTGGCACTGGCTAATTTCGGCATCTCCAGCTTCCTGGTCATCGTGCTGGCCACGATCTCCAGAGGCTGGGGCCAATGGCCACAGTCCAGACACAGAATCGGCACACTCTTTCTTTATTCTCTCATTTTTTGTTTGGCCATTGGCTATATCCTTCCCCAGGGCATGTTCGCCTCACGCATCTGGGGGATCACCCAGGTCCTAGAGAGGCGAGACATGGCCTTCGCGCAACTGATCGCTTCCGAGGCCCGCCTCAAGGCCGGGAGTCAGGGTCTGCCCACCTCATCCTTCGGCATCTATGGGCTCACGGATCAGCTCGAGCTGTTCCCCCACTGGGTCGGCAAACCCACTCCGTTCACAACGACCTGGGGCAGCGTGGGGCAGTCGAGCTTCAGCGCACCCTGGGGTATCGAAGGTCTGTTCGCCACCCTCATGAACATCCAGATCGAGACCATTGCCCCTGAAGATGGCGCCAGAATCCCCCCTTGCACGGCCTACCCGAAATCGGGCTCCATGGTGGTTGCCGATGGCAAGTTGATTGTGTGCCTGCAGCCGAACGTGGGATCCGAGCCCTGACCCTCCTCTCGAGTCGCCCGTCTCCCCGTATCCTGCAGCAGTGCTCGGCAAGGGAATGGGGAGCAAAGTTGCCAGGATCTTGTGGCTGTTGCTGGTTCTGAGCGGAGGATTCGCCAGCTGGTTCTGGCTGAGCCTGGCTTCCCAACCCCTGGTGGATGAGCATGCCTTCAGGCAGAGCCAGACAGCCCTAAGCACTTTCTATCTGTTTGCCGATGGCACCGGTCTGTTGAATTACCAGACACCTGTGCTCGGCTGGCCTTGGTCAATTCCCTTCGAATTTCCAGGCTATCAGTTGATCACCTTCTGGGTTGAGAAGCTTCCCTGGCTAGATCTGACCCAGGCAGGGAGGCTGACCAGTGTTGGCTTCGGTGTGGCAAATCTGCTGATGGGAGTCCAGATTCTGCGCTTGTACTCCATCCCTCGAAGAGGATTACTCATCTTCTCGATTCTCTATTTCGCATCTCCAATTTACCTGTATTGGAACAGAACATTCACGATCGAAAGCACGGCTTTATTCTTCAGCCTCTGCTCCCTCTATCTCTACTGGAAGCTCCTCAGGCTGGCGAGATCGTCGAGCTGCTCAACCCTGACCCTCTGGCTGCACCTCCTGGCCCTGCTGATCGGCCTGATCCTGGCTCTGGTGCTCAAAGCCACCACCTCCCTGCCCATCGCTCTGCTGATCGGCCTGGATCTGGTGGTGAGACTGTTTCGAACAACCATCCAGGGACCGAAAGCTGGAACGATGAACACCGCTCTGACGGCGGAAATCCTTGCCGTCCTGCTGCTGTCCGTCCTGGCCCTGAAGGGGTGGACCAGCCATGCCGACGCCCTCAAAGCTGCCAACCCGATCGGGGCAGGTCTGACCTCCTCCCAGCTCTCCAGCTGGAACTTCGGACAACCGGAACATGCCATCTCCAGCAAGGTCTGGAACGACATCGTGCTGCAACGCCTGCTCACACCGGTCGGGACCCTGCCGGCCCTCGTTCTGCTGGTGGTGGGGGTGCTGCGGCCGGGCGGCGGCCCGGAAGCGGGACCGGGGACGGCGGCGCCCCCCCTGCGCTTACTCATCCTCAGCTTTCTGGGTCTCTCCATCGCCCCCCTGCTGCTGTTCACTCCACTGCATTACATCCACACCTACTATCAAAGTGCCAATCAGATCTTCCTGCTCCTGGCACTGGCCACAGCAGCCTCCAGCCCGGTCTGGAACGGAAGGAGATCCCAGGTGCTGCTCCTGGCCTGCCTCGCCACTTTACTCCTGGGCTGGTATCATTCCTTCGCAAAAATGTATTATCCAGCCGCCCTGAAATCGAGCAGTGATCGGCTGCGTGCTGGCGCGGTGATCCGATCGGGAACGGATGTCGGTGAGGTTCTTCTTGTTTTCGGGGATGACTGGAACTCGTCCCTGGCCTTCCACTCCAATCGTCGCGCCCTGACCTACCCCGACCTGGCCGAGTCCCTCGGTGTGAGCCAGACCCAGATCCTCAGCGATCCCCTGCGCTTCACCGGAGGATGGCCCATCGGAGCCATCGTCAGCCGGGAGCCGATCCCCCTGGCTCGGCTCCAGCACGCCTGCCGATCGGAGCGGCCCGTCCCGATCCGCACCGAGGGGGCCTGGCGGATCCACCTCTGCCCGGACCCATCCCCCCAGGGCTCCGCTCCGCCCGCCCCCACCTCCACGGCCGCCGGCGGCCTGGATCGTCCGTGATGGCGATCCGTCCCCCCCATCCCATCCGCGCACTCGTCCAGACCTGCAGGCCGCGACAGTGGCCGAAGAACCTGCTCGTCTATGCGTCGGCGCTGTTCAGCTTCCAGAGCGATCCCCGCATCTGGCTGAATTCAACGATCGCGTTGGTGAGTTTCTGCCTGGTCTCCAGCTGCATCTATCTCCTGAATGATGTGATCGATCGGGAGTCCGACCGACTGCATCCCAGCAAATGCCATCGCCCGGTGGCCAGCGGAGCCCTGGCCCCCGGGCTGGCCCTGCTCGCCGCCGCGATTCTGTTCATCGCCAGCCTGGCCGTCGCCGCCAGCCTTGGCACGCCCCTGGCCGGTGTCGTTCTGCTCTATGCCCTGGTGCAGCTGGCCTACTGCCTGGGCCTGAAACGCCAACCGCTGCTCGACCTGTTCTGCATCGCCTCGGGCTTCCTGCTGCGGGCCCTGGCCGGACTGGTCGCCACCGGTCTGGGCAGCTCCCCCTGGTTCCTGCTCTGCGTGGGTCTGCTCGCCCTGTTTCTGGCGGTGGAGAAACGCAAGGCCGAGCTGCGGGTGTCGCTCGATCGGGGCCGGATCACCCGCCATGTGCTGGAGCGGTACTCCCTGCCGCTCCTGCAGCGGCTGGAAGGCCTGGTCTCGAGCAGTGCCTTCATGGCCTACGCCCTCTGGAGTTCGGGCCCGACCCTGAATGGAGCCCCCACCAGCTGGATGCTCCTGACGGTGCCATTCGTGCTGGTGGGGGTGTTCCGCTATCAGCTGCTGAGTGATCCGGAGGAAGCCGAGCGACGCGCCGCCCGCTTCCCCGCTCGAAGCACGGAACGGCCCGAGGAGATCCTGCTCGGTGACAGCGGCATCCGGCTGACCCTGCTGGGCTGGCTGGGCGTGGTCGTCGTGGTAGGGGTGGGCCATCGCCTCGGCTGGTTCCCGTGATCCGCTCCGCCTTCGTGCTCGGCAGCACCAGCGCCGTGGCCGTGGCCCTCTGCCGCGCCCTGGCCGGACAGGGATGCACCCGGTTCCATCTGGTGGCCAGGAATGGGGAGGCCAACGCCTGTTTCGCCGCCGAACTGCGCCAGAACCACTACGCCGACGTGAGCCTGGAGCCGGTCGAGCTGTTCGCCCACGCCACCGGAGCAGCCGCCGCACCGATCCTCACCGAGGAATTCGATCTCTACCTGATCACGGCCGGCTCCCTCGGCGATGCTGAGCACGCCCGGATCAGCGCGCGGGAAGCCCTCGCGATCACCGCCGCCAATTACAGCGGGCTGTTGCCGTGGCTCATGGCGATCGCGACCCCCGAACGCCTCCTCCGCCCCGGACGCCTCTGGGTGTTCTCCTCCGTGGCCGCCGATCGCGGCCGACCCAGCAACTATCCCTACGGAGCCGCCAAAGCCGCTCTCACCATCTTCTGCGAAGGGCTGCTGCTGCGCTGCCGCTCCACCCCGTTCGCGATCCAGATCCTCAAGGCCGGCTTCATGGCCACGCCGATGACGGTCGGGAAAGCGCCGGCCCTGCTCTGCGCCAGCCCGGCATCGATCGCCCGGACCCTGCTGCGCCAGCCCGAGCGACGCGGCATCCGCTACCTCCCCTGGTGGTGGGCCCCGATCATGCTCCTGGTGCGCCTGCTCCCCGCCCCCATGGCCGCCAAGCTGTGACCCCACCGGTTGCCTGCCACACCCGGATCCTCACCGGCTGGGGACGGACCACCAGCGCCACCGCCCGCGTCTTCGCCCCGGCCGGGCTGGAGGGCCTGCAGGAACTGATCGCCCAGGCCGAACCCGACAGCCTCATTCCCCGGGGACTGGGACGCAGTTACGGCGATGCCGCCCAGGGCGGGAGGGCGGGTGTGATCGACCTGGCGGCCTTCGATGCGATCCGGCTGGATCCGGGCGCGGGCACGGTGACCGCTGGTGGCGGAGTGAGTCTGGATGCGCTTCTGCGTGTGATCGTGCCGGCGGGATTTTTCCTGCCGGTCACCCCAGGCACCCGCCAGGTGACGCTCGGGGGAGCCATCGCCGCCGACGTCCACGGGAAGAATCACCACCGGGAGGGCAGCCTGGCCAGCCACGTGCGGCGCCTGCGGCTGGTCGATGGGAGGGGAACCGCCCGGGAGCTGGGGCCGGAGGATCCCGGAGGAGCCGCCGCCTTCTGGAGCACCACCGGCGGCATGGGGCTCACCGGAGTGATCATTGAGGCGACCCTGGCGCTGATTGCGATCGGCAGCTCCCTGGTCAGCGTGGACACCGAGCGCCATGGGGACCTCGATGCCCTGATGGCGGCCATGGTGGAAGGAGATGGCCGCTACCGCTACAGCGTGGCCTGGGTGGACAGCCTCCATGGGGGCGGTCGCGGTGTGCTGACCCGCGGGGACCATGCGGCCCTGGCCCAGCTGGGTGAGAACGGACCGGACGACGATCCCCTCGCCTACGACCCCCGGGCGCTGGCCACGGCGCCTCCGTTCCTGCCGGGGGGCCTGCTCAACGGCTGGACCGTGCGGGCCTTCAACGAAGCCTGGTTCCGCAAGGCTCCGCAGCGACGGCAGGGGGAGCTGCAGAGCATCGGTTCCTTCTTCCATCCGCTCGATGGCGTGCAGGACTGGAACCGGATCTACGGCCCGGCCGGGTTCCTGCAGTATCAGTTCGCCGTTCCCGACGACGGAGCCCGGCTGGTGCCCGGCACCCTGGCCGCCCTGCGCCGGATCGGAGCCCCCAGCTTCCTCACCGTGCTCAAGCGCTTCGGCCCCGGCAACCCCGGCCCGCTCTCCTTCCCCCAGCCAGGCTGGACCCTGGCCGCCGATCTGCCGGCGGCGGTCCCCGATCTGCTCGAGACCCTCGATGGGCTGGATCAGGAGGTCGCCGCCGCCGGGGGCCGCCTCTACCTCGCCAAGGACTCCCGCCAGTCCGCCGCCATGCTTCAGCGCAGCTACCCGGGGCTGGATGCGTGGCGGGAGCAGCAGGCCCTCCTCGATCCCCGCGGCGTCTTCTGCTCGGATCTGGCCAGGCGACTGGGCCTGGTGGGAGGGGCACCCCGATGAAGGTGTTTCTTCCCGGTGGGGCCGGCCTGGTGGGGCTCAACCTGATCGCGGTCCTGCAGGAGCGCCATCCCGACTGGCAGCTCGTCGTGGTGGACAAGAAGCGGGAGGCCGTGGCCATCGGATCCAGGCTGTTTCCCGCGGTCCGGTTTCTCTGTGAGGACCTCACCGGCACCGACGGAGCAAGCTGGCCCTGCCTGCTGGAGGGCTGTGGGGCCTGCGTGATGCTGCAGGCCGAGATCGGCAACACGGATCCTGGGGCCTTCGAGCGCAACACCATCGCCAGCACCCGGGTCGTGCTGGCGGAACTGCATCGGGCGGGCCTCAGCCGCCTGGTCCACATCAGCAGCTCGGTGGTCAATTCCGTGGCCACGGACCTCTACACCACGACGAAGCGTCGCCAGGAGGAGCTGGTCGCGATGGAGTGGCCCGGGGTGGTGATCCTGCGCCCCACCTTGATGTTCGGCTGGTTCGACCGGAAACACCTGGGCTGGCTGGCCCGCTTCATGGCCCGTGTCCCCCTGTTCCCGATTCCCGGATCCGGCCGCTTCATCCGTCAGCCGCTCTACGCCACCGATTTCTGCCGGGTCATCGTGCGCTGTCTGGAGAATCCCACCCTGACGGGCCGCCACGACATCACGGGCACGGAGCGGGTGAGCTACCTCAGCCTGATGCGCCAGCTGAAACAGGTCGTGGGCGCGCGAACCTGGATCATCCATCTGCCGATTCCCCTTTTCGCGGCCCTGCTGCGGATCTGGGCCCTGATCAGCCGTCAGCCGGCCTTCACCGCCGACCAGCTCAAGGCCCTCACGGCCGGCGACACCTTCGAGCTGACCGACTGGCCGCAGCGCTTCGCCGTCACCCCCACCCCCCTGGCGGAGGCCCTGCGGATCACCCACCGGGATCCCCGCTTCGCCACGATCCTGATTCCGTTCTGATGCCCCGCGGACCCCGGCTGGCGGTGATCGGCGGTGGCCCGATGGGCCTGGCAGTGGCCTACGAACTCTGCCTCCAGGGTTGCCCTCCGGTGCTGCTGGAGGCCGACGACCGCCTGGGCGGCATGGCCGCCAGCTTCGACTTCGCCGGCGTCTCCCTTGAGCGCTATTACCACTTCCACTGCCTCGGCGACCGGGCGTTTCTGCAGCTGCTGGAGGAGCTGGATCTGGCCGGCGCCATGCGCTGGCGCCAGACCCGGATGGGATTCTTCTGCGACGGCCGGATGTACCCGTGGGGCTCGACCGGAAGTGTGCTGGGCTTCCCCCGCCTCCCCCTGCTCACCCGGATCCGCTACCTGCTGCACGCGGCCCGCTGCCTCAGCCTGCGGCACTGGCACCATCTCGATCGGATCCCGGCCACCCGCTGGCTGCGGGACTGGCTCGGCGAGGAGGGCTACCAGCTGCTCTGGGCCCGGCTGTTCGCCTTCAAGTTCCATCACCACAGCGACGACATCTCCGCCGCCTGGATCTGGAGCCGGATCCGCCGGGTCGGCAAGTCCCGTCACTGGCTGAAGGAGACCCTCGGCCACCTCGACGGAGGCTCCCAGCGCTGGATTGATGCCCTGGCCCGGCAGATCCGTCAGCGGGGCGGGGACATTCGTCTGGGCAGCCCCGTGCGGCAGGTGGGCACGGTCCACGAAGCCGGTCGGACGGTGGTGGAGCTGAAAACCCCGGCGGGAGCGGAGCACTTCGATGCGGTGATCTGCACCGTTCCCCTGCCGCTTGTGGCTCCGATGCTGCGGGCCGGTGGTGTGGACCCGGCCCTGATCGAGCCCTACGAGACCCAGCGCTCACTGGCCTGCGCCTGCGTGGTGATTCAGACCCGGATCGCGGTGACGCAGAACTTCTGGACCAACATCAACGACGCCAGATTCGGCATCCCCGGCATCATCGAGATGACAAATCTGCAGCCACTGACACGGCACATCACCTACATTCCCTTTTACATACCTGCTGACCATCCTGATTATGCCCGCCCGGATCAGGCTTTCATCGACGACTCGCTGGCCTGCCTGATGGCGATCAACCCTGATCTGAAACCGGAGGATGTTCTGGCCGGCCACTGCAGCCGCTACCGCTTCGCCCAGCCGGTGTGCGGCACCGGGTTTCCGGGCACCCTGCCACCCCTGTGTCCCCTTCCCCAAGTCTGGATCGCCGATACGACCGTCTACTACCCCGAGGACCGGGGCATTTCCGAAAGCATCGGTTTTGGCCGCAATCTGGCCCGGCGCGTGGTCCGCGCATGGCCATGAGCGAAGGCCACTCGGGGCGGCGCGAAGTCACGCTCTTCCTGGTCAGTGGAGGGCTGGCGGCCTTGGTGAATGTGGCGAGCCGGATCGGATTCTCCAGGCTGCTCCGCTTCGAGCTGGCGGTGCTGGCCGCCTACGGCTGCGGCATGCTCACCGCTTACCTTCTGGCCAGGCGATTTGTGTTCCCCGGTGGGAGGATCAGCGTGCGGCGTTCCCTGGCCGGCTTTGCCCTGGTCAATCTGGTCGCTGTGCTGCAGACCTGGCTGGTCAGCCTGGGGATGCGCAGCTGGTTGCTCCCCCTGCTGGGGATCGTGGTCTACAGGGATCTGATCGCCCATGCGATGGGAGTGGCCCTTCCGGTGATCACCAGTTATTTCGGCCACAAACACATCTCCTTTCGGACGCCCCGGCGTTCCGGGACGGCCGAGGGTTGACGGGATGCGAGACGGTCCGTCCGGCTGGAGATCAGCCTCCCTGGGCCGGAGACCTCGCCAGCAGACGCCGGCCCCCCCGGCCCCCCCTGGGGGGATGGCCACCCCGCCGGACTCCCGATCCGATCGCGTTGAGGCGCTCCATCGAGAACCTCTCAACCTGATGGATGACCCTGGTCTGGGCACGGCCCTCTCTGGCCCAATCCTCCGCTGGGAGTGCCCCGTGTGATCGCCCAGGCCGGGATGGCGATCCTGGACGGGTTGACACTCCGATCGACGTTCATCCCAGTGCACGCGATGGTCCTGACGATGGGCCGGAGGAACGGGCCCACGCCAGGATCGGTGCCGCTGGCCATACCGGCCCCGGGCCACGCGCGCCAGCGGTGATCGCCCCCGCACCACGGGGGCGCACCCCTCCGCCCTGGCCCACGGGCTGTCACCGGTCCCCGTGAGCGCAAGGGCTCGTGACTCCCTCCCCACTGATAGCGTCCCCAGTGCCGAGGGTGCCAGCTCTGGGGGCGGCGAGGAGTCTGATCCGTGGGCCAGCGGCTTGCCGGGGCACGATGAAAGCCAACCCTGCGGAGTCAACAGCTACGGATCGTTCACGGATGCCATCAACGACTGATCAGTCACCATGACGTTGCGTTCCTTCGCCGCTGCGCGAGTCAAACGAGCCTGGATTGTTCTCCTCGTCTTCGCAGCCGCACTGCTCAGCATTGTCTTTTTCCAGTTTACCGTTGATGATGCCTACATCACATTTCGGCACAGCCTGAACCTGGTCAGGGAAGGAATTCTCTCCTGGAACCTAGAGGGGCCAAGAGAAGAAGCCTTTACAAATCCGCTCTACGTTGTGCTTGGTACTATTGGCCTTCAGCTGGGAATGAAACCAGAGCTGCCGATCAAGCTGCTGGGCGCCACGATTTTTTTCGTATGGTTTTGGAGGGCAAATCAGATTGCTCGCCCAGCAACATCAGCCAAAAGGATTCTGCTCTCAACGGTGGTCCTGCTGTGCATCCCCGCCTACATCCACGCCTATTCAGGTCTTGAGACCTTTCTATTTGCCTATTTGCTTTTTGAATTTCTTGCCTGTGATCAGATCGGCAGCCCAAAGGCTGTTTCGATCGGATGTCTCTTGCTGTTATGCAGGCCAGAGGGAGTCTTGTTTCTGGCTGCTGCAGGGTCTACATTTCTATACCACATCTCCACTCGTTCCGGTACAAGCCAGGCCAAGGGAAGCCAATGGCGCTATCCAATGCTGGCCATCATCACGATCACAATTCTTATCTTTGGCTACAAGATTACCTATTTTGGCGATTTTCTCCCCAATACATTTTACGCCAAAAGCGGCACCCCATTCAATGGCCAGACTGTTCTCGCCAATCTGGCCTCGTCACTACCCTGGGTGCTTCTAGCCGCATTCACGTTCAATCCAAACGAAACTGGGGGAAGATATGTCACAAAATATATCGGTTTTGCCATCATTTATCTCGTCTATATTCGCTCCACCCTTGCCATGAACTATGCAGACAGGTTCTGGTTTCAGCTATTCTGGCCAATGGTTGTCTACTCCACTGCCAGCAATAACAAACTGGACTCCTTCCGTTCGTTGCTGGGCTTTCAAGGAGGGCTCAACTATGCTTCGATCCGATCTGGCGCCCTGTCGACACTGGCTTTCGCGTGGATTGCTGGCCATACACTGATCACAAAGCCTGCTGAGATCATGTTTCTGGCAACATATTTTGGCCGAGCCATACGATCACATGCCAGCCTTGGCTTTGTGCTGAATCAGATTTTACCCGAAGATGCCACTATTTTCATCGGAGACGCTGGCCTGATTCCCTACCACGCCAAGCGGATGGCCTTTGACCCGTTAGCCCTTGGCACCAAGGAAATCGCCAAGAAGGGGATCACTGAAGAATTCTTGAACAGAGCGAAACCAGACGTGTTTATTCTGCACGCTTCCACATGCACGGATGAGGCCACGAGAGGCACTTATTTTAGCTGGGAGAAAGAGGTGGCCTACATCAAGGCCAATGGCTATCACTATCTAGGTGGCTTTCTCGCTGGGAAGAGCTATTGCATGAATATCTACGCCAAGCCGGCGCTTGCTACCCGGTTTGCCGACCAACGATTTATCGATGCCCAGCGAAGATCCTTGATCAATGATCGCGAGAAAGCGCCTGGATTCCTCTCTGACTTGAAACAGTCCTACACTTGGCTCTTTTCCACGACTCGACCCATGCCCAAGGATTCCAGCAGCCCCACGGGCTCAATGTAGCCACGCGCTGAACAACGAGCCCGCCCACATGGATCAAGCCTTCATGTTCACGCGGCGCTGGAATGAAGAGAGCCGACAGCGGGGCCGACCCTGGGTGGGCGCTTCGATCATCATGGCTTTGCAGAAATTGTGCCCATTAGATTGGTGTGATCAACCAGATCGGGGTGATCACATGATCGGATTTAGGCCGGGAACTCCGTGTGGACGGAAAATCAACAAGGCTTTATCATTGTAGTTGATGTTATCGACTTTCGAATGGGCGATACGACACGTATGCTGACCTCAGGCCCTAAACAGCCATAGCCAGGTCATGGGAAGGCCTTGTCTTGAGCCCAGCAAACGCTGAACAACAATTTTGGATTACCCCAAACCACTCGTTTTCGGCAGTTCCGATCAACCAGGGGACGCAAGGCTGCGCAGACCGGTGACTGAACCTGTCGCAAGGGACTGGAGAATTGCCATCTTTCTGTTCGGGACCTTCGCCACACTTGGGGGAATCAGGGCCCTGGGAGTGGATCCACCGGGCTTCAACACTGATTGCTACATGGCGACAGCCTGGGCCCGACACTACCTGGCCAGTCCCGATTTTCATCTGTCATTGCATGATATCTATACCCAGGGATTCGTACACCCACTTTTATATATTCCGATTCTTTCACTGCTTAACGTGCTGGGTGTTCCATCCCATGCGCAGGATGACCTGGCCATCAGTGCCGTGTATTCAGTTTCTGTTGGGTTGATTGCGGCCTTGGCCTATCTGTGTGCCAGGGCCTACCTCCGCAGGGAAGTGGCCACGACCTGTGCAGTGATCACCCTTCTGGTGCTGATCCTTGCGCCGGCTGATGATCTTGATCGGTACTCACCCAATGCTGAGATCCTTGGCACCGTGATCATTCTTTTTCTCTGGTACCTTCTGATCATGAAAGAGACGATCAAGTACTGGCTGCCTGCTTCGATCCTCCTGGGCTGCCTGGGGTTTCACCTCAAATACCAATTGATTGCCATCATCTTCCTGTTCTTCTGGCTCAGCGACATCAAGCTGGCTCAGAAGCGCAACATCACGATCTATCTGACCATTGCAATGTTCGCTGTTGACCTGCTCGTCTACAGGTTGAACGGTGAAGGGCTCCTCTCAAGAACATCTGGACTGATGCAGTACACCCTTCTGGGCGCAACTGGAGGAGGCGAGATTCCCTCAGGAGACCAACTATCCGCTCTGTTCTTTGATCAGCTTGATGCTATCGTAATGTTCATTCCTCAGATTGTGATCGCCTGGCTCTTCTGGGCCTATGCCCTATCCACTCCGGCCGCAGGGGGGCGCCTGGCCCAGGCAGACCTGCGGTCCAGCGGGCTCATGGTTGCTGGCACTCTCATCGCCATCTTTCTGCCCGGAAAAGGCTTTGCCCATTATTATCTTCTGCTGATGCCGGTTTCCACCTTCGTGATGGTGATGGCCCTGAGAAACGCCAAACCCTGTTGTAATCCAAGGCCCTCTGGCCCCGCCATGAGAGTGGGGCCATGAAGCATCCAGCCGCATGGATCAGCCTTGCCCTTACCCCTCTGTTGCTGCTTCTGGCAATCGCGGGGATCGGTCGATCCTCGGCGCAGATGCCCACTGGCAATGCTTGTTTTGACAGCCTGAGCGATCCAATCTGGGCGGGTCCGAGACGGGAGGGATTACATCTGTACGGCTGGAACTATGAATTTTTTGGCATCACCGGAAGCTACCCGAGCCATCCCAATCTTGATATCACCCTCTCCGCAGGTCTGGGAGAGCAGCAACTCCGACCGTACGTGGATCTCTTCACCAGTTTACCGGACCGCCCCCGCTACATCCTCGATCAACTCACTGACAAGGAATTAATGGCGGCTTACCGCGACCTGATTGAGGCCCTCGCTCCACCCCTGCTCACGGAGCTCGACGCCGCCAATGCCGGCAAACTCCTGAAGGACTATCGGCTGGAGGCCACGACCCCCTGCGGCCGTCTCTATCGACGCCTGGCACCGTGACCGAAGCGGCTGAAGGGGGCTCCAGGATCCGGGCCGGCTCGGGCACCGTCGCCGTTTTCGACTTCGACGGCACCCTGCTGGCCGGCGACACGCTGCTGATCCTGCACCGTCTGCTGAAGGGACGGCTGGCCCGGGTGATCGATGGAGGGCGGCTGGCCCCAGGGCTGCTGGCCTGGAGGTGCGGAGCGCTCAGCACGGTCCGCCTGAAGGAACAGGCGCTGCGATGTGTCCTCACGGGGACACCGCCGACGGCACGACGCCGGGTCCTGGAGTGCTCGCTGCCGGAAGCGCTGATCGCCAGGCTGCGGCCGGAAGCGCTCGAGCGGCTGCGCTGGCATCAGCGGCAGGGGCACAGGGTCGTGATCGTGACCGCCTCACCTCGGGCCCTGGTCGCCCCGGTGGCCGATCAACTCCAGGTGGACCTGATCGCCACCGAAACGAGCAATCCCCTCGCGCATGGCCCGGCCTCGCCGCTGCGGATCACGTCGGCCAACTGCAAGGGAGACGAGAAGGTCCGGCGGTTGCGGGCCTGGCTCGGGGCCGCCAAGCGGCCCCGGATCACTCTGGAGGTCTACGGGGACAGTGAGGGGGACCGGCCCTTGCTGGCCTTCAGCGATCGAGCCCACTGGAGAAGCTTTCGCCAGGCCACGGTGGCCGCCCCCCAGGCGAGTGGATGGACCCGTCTGGCCCAGGCCTGGATTCCCCTGCTGGCCCTGCTGCTGCTCAGCTTCGGGGTGAGCTCGCTGGCTGGTCTGGGCGAGGAGGGACGACGCGCCCTCGCGGCCGCCCTGGGCCGGCTGGTGCAATGGATTCCGGCCCTGTACGGGGTGCTGGCGGTGGCCTACCTCGGGCGGTATCTGCGCTGGCGTCTGCTGCTGGGCTCCGAGGGGATCGGCGGGTGGAACCGGGCGGATGCACTGGCCTGGTTCCGGGGCTTCGCCCTCACCGCCACCCCCGGGAAACTGGGGGAACTGAGCCGGGTGCAGACCCTGCACCAGGAGCTGGGCTATCCCCGGACACCCCTGGTGCACGTGTTCGTCGCCGAACAGCTCTGTGACCTGTCCGCCGTGGTGCTCTGGCTGACCCTGCTGGCACCGGCCGTTCTGCACACCCGCCTGAGCCAGAGCGCCGAAGACGCCGGGCCGGGGGCTGGCCTGGCCCTGGCAGCCGGTGTGGTGCTGGTGCCGGTGCTCGCCACACTCGGCTGGCGGCGGTGGGGGCCTCAGTTGCGCCGACACCTGCCCAGCGGCCCCCTCGCCAGGGCCTGCTGGCCGGCCGCGGTGGTGAGTCTGGGGATCTGGGGCAGCGAAGCCCTGATCCTCTGGCTGCTGGTGCTAGTGATCAGCCCGGGCACTCCGGTGTCGGTGCCGGCGGCGATCACCATCTTTCTGGTGTCCGGCACGGCCGGCTTGCTCTCGAGCCTGCCTGGAGGAGTCGGCGTCAACGAGGGCACCACCGCCCTCCTGCTCGCACAGGCTGGTGTGGCGCCCGATCTGGGCCTGGCCATTGCCGTACTCCGCCGGTTCTGCACGGTCTGGACCGTGACGGCACTGGCCGTTGCACTGAGCGCCTGGCAACGGAAAGCACAGCCGGGCTGAGTCCGATAGACCCCAGCCGGGCACGGTCCTGCGGCGAGGCAAACCGGGGCACCCAGCACGTGGGAGCATGATTTGCAAATCCCTTCGCAGTCGTCTGCAGAGGGGGCCAAGATTCTCTGGATTTTTCGGTGCAGGCGGGTGGCAACGCGGGCCAGAACGCTGACTCTTCCGGAAGTCACCGAGTTAATTCAGAAGCTTCTCAGCACGGGCCCTCTCCAAGAGAGTGATCTTCTGGCCTTTGCGAAAACCGTGAATGGAGGCGACTTCAAGAGTCCGCCACCCCCCAAAGCCAAACCGGCCGCCAGGCCCAAGGCGCCCCCCCCTGACGGAGGTGAAGCAGGCTGTGCTGGCCCACTTCGGCTCTACAACACTGACCCAGCCGGAAAAGAACAAGAACTTCCAAATGTCGATGACAGGGGAAGTCGTCGTCCTCAAAACCAAGGAAGATTGGCTGATTCTCTACCATCGTTTCATCGGCATCCCCAGCCATGAACTGGATCTCGAGGATGGGACAACGGTGATCAACGGGATTGACGTTCACAAGCAGTTCCGGCCCTGGGTGGTGTTCGGGTTGGATCCGAAAACCGCCACTGCCGATGACGTACGAGACGCCTTCCGTGCCCTGATCAAGAGGCACCACCCCGACCACAACGGTGATCCCCGCCTGGCGGAGCGCCTGCAGAAGATGAGAGATTCCGTGTTCGCCCTGATGCCCTGACTACGCCCATTCACCCCTCATCATGCGCGATCTGCTCACCGATCGGGAGACAGCCAGGATTCTCGGCAAGAGAATCAACGGCCTCTACAACATCGTCGATGACTTCGATGCACACCCCGACGATGAATGGGAGCTTGTGGAAGGCGAGCACTTCGAGTTCGCCAGCCCACCCGTGGCCGCTGAACTAGGCAAGCGAGCCCATCGCTTCACCGAAGAAGGCATCGAGGCTCTGGCCCGATACATCGAAGCCAAGGAAAAAACAAGCCTGATGCAGCTGCTACGGGAGCGGATTTTCAACGTGAAGCAGAAGCGACGCCAGATGCTGGTGTCGCGACGTATCACCCAGGAATTCATGGAGGTGGGGGGCGATCTTGTGATCCAGGGCGAATTGGCCTTCGTGAGCCGAAAAAAGACGGTGGGCATTCTTCAGACCAACTACCAGGGTCTGAATAACGCCTGGAACCGGCTGCGCTCTGCTGGTCAGAACGATGGGGAAGAAGCACTCGAGATCGACAAGGACTTTCTGGAGGCCGACTCCAGACAAGTGCTCCTCAGCCAGCGCGGAATTGCACGGGTCGCCCGCGACATGCGCCGAAACAGCCGGATCAACCAGGCACGGAAAGCCTGGATCGAAACGGTGGGAGATTTGGTGGAAACCTGCTTCAATGCCGAGATCCGCTACCTCACCCAGGGGTCTGAACTAGCCGAGAAACGGGCTAAAGGGGCAGCCGGGCACCGCTGCGAGGTGACGGGTCTGAAGGCCTCACGACAGAAGAAGATGGCTCTCGATGGCCATCATCTGTTCGACCGACGCAGCCGCCCGGATCTGGTCGACCTCCCCGACAACATCCTGGTGATCACCCCAGATCTCCATCAAGAATTTCACAGCTGGAGAACCGGATCCTGCACCCCCAATGACGTTCTCACGTTCGCCGAAACCGTTCGCGCCGATCTCTTCGATCCCGTGAACAGCAGGCAAATGAAACGGCTTGCAGGCCCTGACCCGACGGCTCAAAAGGCTACAACAGGAACGGGATGGCCAACGGGTGAGATATCACCGATCAATCTGAGGCATTGCCCGCCGACCCACTGCCGCAGCAGGAGGCAACAGCCGCTGGCAGAGACGGCAGTTGGCCTCTGGAAGGGCTACTCGCTTCGGCCCAGGACGGCTGTAGGACGACGATAATCCGGGTTCCGATGATCCCGATGCTGCAATTCTAACGGAGTTGGAGTGGGGTGATCACGTGCTTGGATATCCAGTTGATGCACTCTTCAGCTAGGAACGCAGTTTCCCGGAGTGGGCTTGTTCGACCAGCTTGATTCTGCCGAGAGTCAGGCGACCGTATCTGGGCCTGGCCATGGTGCTTCGTGTTGGAGTCCACCGAAGACTTACCAGACGTTCTCAATCACATTCATCGCTTTCAGATAAGCCGGAGTATCTTCGCCAGCATCCCCATCCTCCGGGTTGCTGTCATCGGGAATGGCCCGCCTGGCATTGTCGGCTATCACGGCGTTGGCCAGCAGTTGCAGGGCTTCCGGGCGATCCAGATTCTGCAGAGCTTCTGAGTAGCGGCGACTGTGGGACGGGCGAACCGATTCCTGGCAATAGTTGGACAATTCCCGGCTCTCGGTCATCACCCGGAAGGCAACAGCCTTGGTGTCACTCTTGCCGAAGATCGCCATGTAGAGGAGGTTCACCATCGAGGCATCATGCACCTGAATGCTGTAATTGATCAGAATCTGAGGCCAGTAGCGCAGCGCCTTCAACCCTTCGAGGCCGCCTTTCTTCACGCCGGCCTCTTCACACCACTGCTCGAATTCATCGACATCATTGGGGCAGCGTCCCAGCCGGCGCATCCCCGCCGCCAGAATCTGGCCCGCCTGGAAGTTACGGGTGGGTTTGCCATACGCAGGCAGCATCATGCTCCCGCGTACATCAGCCACCATGGCCGTTAGCTGGGTGAAGGTGTGGTCGCGGACCTTCTCCATATCACCACCACGGTTCAAGGTGGCTTCGATCCGTTGCACCCCATAGCCCAGCTCGGTGAGTGGAAACGGCTGGCGACCGTAGAGCCGTTGGCGGTCCTTCCGGCGCATGGACACCGAGGAGGCCTGGTCCAGACACTGATCCAGCAGCAGGGTCAACAGGGTGGGCAGGATGCCTGTATTTTCAGCATGGTAACCATAGCCAAAGCCTGCAAAGATGGAGGAGATATTCTTGGCAGCTTTGATGTATTGGGCCTCCACGTTGTGAACACCCGGGGACACCTGGATGTTCGGCGAGAGCCGATCGAGCAGCCAGGCTCCGAGTAGGGCCGTGATTGCATTGGGATGGCAGAAGTTGGCCGTGAAACTGTCCACGGGATCCCGGAGGGCCCCGTGGCGATGGAAACCGGAGAAGAACGCCAGGTTGGGCTGCCGCTCGCAGAGCACGTAGGAATCGTTGCGCAGGGGATCGTGGCTGAAGGACCCCGCCAGGCAGGCCAGCACCACCTCCTCCCGGCCCAGCTCCTGGCGGAACTTGCAGGCGTCAAGCAGGTCCTGCTCCATGTGATTGCTGTTGGCGGTCAGCACCACCAGATCGCAGAGCTCGATCAGGTCGCGCAGGGTGTACTCCTGCAGGAGGCCATCACGCTCGTGGCGCACCATGCGCTCCATCGTGGCCACGTGGGTCGGGTCCATACCCGAGAGGTCTTGCGCGGAGAAGGCCCCGAACAGGGAGCGACCGGGCCTGGGCGCCAGCAGCAGGCGGTCGCCGCCACCATGCATGGCGCTGTTGTAGGCGAGGGAAGCCGGGTAGAGGCCGATGCTGTAGAAGCCCACCACGCCCTGCTCGAGGCCCAGGATCCTGCTGCTGACGGTGGCCTGGTCCAGGGAGTCCGCGAAGAAGCTGTTCTGCATCGGCGAGGTCAGGTGAGTGGTTTCGGATCACGCCTTCATACTGCGCCCCGGGAAGGGGCTGGCGCTGGAGACGTTCGACGGGCTGATCCCAATCCAGCTCCGGATGGCTCGCCTACGGCTCGGGTGATGGCTGGCCTGCCAGCCCGTACCGCGATCGGGCCGATTTATTCATCACGGTCGCGCAGCTGAGCGGTGACCAACACGCGATCGACAACCATTCAACGCTGCCTTCAGCCGTGAGATTCCCGGTCCACGCCGATCGAATCCGCAGAGATGCAGCCATTGCTGAGGGCACTCAACGATGTTCATAACAATCAGACACTCTCTACTTTGAAGCGTCAGAGTTTAGCCTACATTCTGCCGATCGTTGCCTCCATCGAGATGAAGTTCCTGTTCGCATCATTGAAGCCACGGAGAGGCCATCCGCGGGATCCGGTGTGATGGGTGTGGCGGCAGGATCACGGCACGGGGGCTGGCGTCCCCAGTCAAGCCGGCGGCCCTTCATCCGATCGAGGCCAGTCAATGCCATCTAGGCGTAGGGCCTGAAGGTGCGGGAAGTGAGATCCTCACCTGACGGGATTAAACCCAACGCTGCCCCTTTGTGGCAGACAATGATTGAATGGCACCAGCATGAAATCGGTGGGTGTCTGTCCACTCGAGAGGGGTGTGAGTCCGCCCTCTCGATGCCTCGCAAATAGGATGCAACTAACGCCTGGACGAAAGGGCCCTTCGCTTCTAGGTAAACCTCACGATCATGACTGTGAAGCAGGGCCAACGAAATCTTGAGTTCTTGGCACTGCTTGCGCAGCTCCGCGTCAGCGCGTAGTACGTCTCTGAAGGCTAGACGCTCGCACCACAGGCGACTGACCACCAAAAGCACCAGGTGATAGTGACGTGGACCCCGGAAACCGGTCCAGGGTGAATGAGAGTCTTCAGTCGGCCAAACTGGGCCGGGGACTCGACCATGAAACGCACCAGGCACCCAGCCGAGCAGATCATCCGCAAGCTCTAGCCCGAAGGGCTTCTGCGAAGCAGTGGACCGCCGAGCAGTTGATCGCCCCGGGAAAAACCGTCGCCGACGTCTGCCGCGTCATCGAGGTGACGCAACCGACCTACCACCGCTGGAGGCAGCAGTACGGGGGCATGCAGGCCGAGGAGGCCAGACGGCTGACCCAGCTGGAGAAGGAGAACGCCCGGCTCAAGAAGCTTTTGGCGGAAGCCGAGTTGGAGAAGGCCATGCTCTAGCCGCAGGCTTCTGCGAAGCAGTGGGACCTCGCCGAGGGAAACTTCTGAGCCCGGAGCGTCGCCGCAGGGCCGTCGCGGTTCTGCAGGAGCGTTACCGGGCCTCTGAACGCCTGGCCTGCCGGGTGGTGGGCCAGCACCGCAGCACCCAGCGCCATGGCGGCAAGGTCGTCTCGATCGAGGAGGCCAAGCTCCGGCAGCGTCTCCGCGAGATCGCCGCGGACCACATCCGTTGGGGCCGCCGGATGGCCTACCGCCTGCTGCGGCGGGAGGGCTGGACCGTGAACCACAAACGGGTGCAACGGCTCTGGCGCGAGGAGGGGCTGCAGCGGCCCACTCCCAGGAAGCGAAAGCGGGCACGGCCCGCCGACGGCTCGGTGCGGCGTCATCGGGCTGAGCATCCCCACCAGGTGTGGGCCATGGACTTCCAGTTCGACGCCACCGCTGATGGGCGCAGGCTCAAGTTCCTGAACGTGATCGATGAGCACAGCCGCCTCTGTCTGGCCATCCGGGTGGGCAGGCGCTGCAAGGCCAAGGACGTGGTGGCGGTGCTGGAGGAACTCACCAGTCTCTACCCAGCACCGGCGTACATCCGATCGGACAACGGGCCGGAGTTCATTGCCCAGGCCCTACGGGACTGGTGTGAGGCCAGCAGCACTACCAGCACGGCCTACATCGAGCCAGGATCCCCGTGGGAGAACGGATTCGCCGAGTCGTTCAACGGCCGGTTCCGGGATGAGTTCCTCAACACCGAGCTGTTCACCACAGCCCCCGAGGCGCAGATCCTGGCCGATCGTTGGCGCTGGGAGTACAACTCACTCAGGCCGCACTCGGCCCTTGGGGTTCCCCCGGTTTCAAGGACAAGTCGATAAGGGTCACGCCATGACCATCAGACTGTCCATCGATGACCAATCCCACCAGAACCCGGCGCCGGTTTACGGCGCAGCAGAAGGCTGAGGCCGTGGAGCTCTGCCTGCAGGAGCACCTCTCCTGCAACACCGTGGCCGAGCGGCTCGGCCTTCCCACCAGCAGCCTGGCCCGCTGGGTGCGGCAGGCCCGCATTGATCGGGGCCAGGCCGGTCCCCACGACCAGGGCCTGCTCACCAGTGAGGAGCGCACCGAGCTCAACCGCCTCCGCAAGGAGGTGCGAGAGCTCAGGAGGGAGAAGGATTTTTTCAGGCTGGCGGCAGCGCACTTTGCGAAAG
>NZ_JBSJOZ010000037.1:0-2477 GCF_056633155.1 Cryptocyanus atlanticus LEGE 06306 | reverse complement strand
TGTCAAGCGACATCCGGAATTGGTCCTCCGGCGACACGAAATCTGGCCCACCCTGTGGGGCTCGAACCCCGGCTTGTTGACGCCGTAGCCGGCGCCGGTAGGTCTTGCTCATCAGTCGTTGGGGATGTGGATGGGGGTGGATCGGGAGGAATGGGATGCTCATGGGCCCCCTCCGTCCCCAGTGGCAGGGATGGTGCTCATCGCACTGCTGCTCTTGATCAGACCGGAGCGGCGTTTCTCGCGCAGGTGGTAGCTGTCGCCCCGCACGGTCAGCACATGGCTGTGGTGCAGCAGCCGATCGAGGATCGCGGTGGCGACGACCTGATCGCCGAACACCTCGCCCCACTCCATAACAGGGCGGTTGGAGGTGATCAGGACGCTGCCGCGCTCATAACGGCGGGAGATCAGCTGAAAGAACAGGTGTGCCGCATCGGGCTCCAGTGGCAGGTAGCCCAGCTCGTCAATGATCAGCAGCTTGCTCTTGCCGTACTGGCTCAGCCGGCTCTCCAGCGCCGTCTGGTTATGGGCCCGGGCGAGGGTGGAGATCAGCTCCATCGCCGAGGCGTATTGCACGGTGTAGCCCTTGCTCACCGCCTCACGCCCCAGGGCGACGGCCAGGTGGGTCTTGCCCACCCCCGGCGGACCCAGCAGCAGCAGGGTGTCGCCGTTGGCCACCCAGCGGCAGGTGGCGAGTTCCCGGATCTGGCCTGGATCGAGCGAGGGCTGGGCCTCGTACTCAAACCCCTCCAGCGTCCGCACGAACGGGAATTTGGCAATGCTCATCGCCATCGCGATTCGCCGCTGGTCCTTGCGGGCGATTTCCGCCGCACACAGCCAGGCCAATGCCTCGCGCAGGTTCAGCTCCTTGCGGGCCGCCTCCTCGAGCAGGTTGTCGAGCTGGTCGCGGATCGCGGTCAGTCGCAGGCGGGTGAGCATGACGTCGAGCTCCAGGGCGGAGACCGGCGGTGACGTGGCCATCGGCTGCAGGCGACGATCCGGTTGCCCGGTTTTGGCAGGACTCATGCCGCCACCTCCTCGCCCACCTCGGCGGCATAGACCGCCAGGGAGCGGGCCAGTTCTGAGCTGCGCATCACGCCGGTCCGCCGCCGCGTTCCGCCCCCACAGGGCGGGGACGTGGTGGAGGCGGACCCAACGCAGCTGACGCCATCCGCTGAGGGCAGTGACCGTTCGGCCAAGTCCTGCTGCGGCGCTGGCACCAGGCCATCCCAGTGCCCCCGCAGCACGGAGTGATGACGCCGATTGGCCGCCACGCGCTCATGTCGGGCGACGACACGGTCGCCATGGCGGATCAGCACCTGCTGATCCCGCAGCAGGACACTCACCCGCTGCTTGAGCAGCTTCCAGGGGACGCTGTACCAGTTGCCCTCCACCTCGACGCAGGCGTCGTTGTGGACCACCCGCACCAGCTCCCGCTCCGCCAGGAACGACGGTTTATGGGGCAACGGCTGCAGGGCAGCCTCCTCCTCCCGCTGGAAACGCACCACCGGCTGTTCACCGGTCGTTCCGTGGATGCGAACGTCGGCCGCCTCCCGGCTCCAGTGCTCCAGGTGCGCTTCCAGCGCCTCCCAGCTGGCGAACTCCCGGCCGGCCACCGCATTCGTCTTGACGTAGCCGACGCCGCGCTCGTCCTTTCCCTTGGTACGGGCCCGGTAGGGCCGGCAGGCTTTGGGAAGGAATCCCCAGTAGCGGGCAAAGGCATCGAGCCGTTCGTTGAACACCAGCACCTGACGAGCCGGATCGTGCTCCTTGACCAGGGCACGGGCGTTATCGAACAGCACCTCGGCCGGCACCCCCCGCCAGTGGCGGAAGGCCTCCTCCATCGCCAACAGCCAGTTGACCTGGCGCTCGTGCCGATAGGCCCGCACCACCAGCCGCCGCGAGTAGCCCAGGGTCAGCACGCACAGGTGCACCTTGAGCCGTTCACCAGCGATGCGGGCATAGGTCTCACCGAAATCCGCCTGCAACTGCTTGCCCGGCGGCGTCTCAAACCGCACCGTTGCCAGGACAGCGGCCCGCAGCTCCTGCCGCCAGGGCCCCACCGCCCGCTCCACGGTGCGCAGTGACACGGCGATGCCCTTCTCGCTGGCCAGCTCCTGGCGCACCACATCGGCATTGCTGTTGTGGGCAAGGAACCGCTCCCTGAGCCAGTCGCACTGACCATCGAGAACGCCGATCCGCCGAGGTTTGCCGTAAGCCTCCCAGCTTCCCTGCCGCCGGTACTTGCGGACGGTTTCAGGTGAGCAGCCCAGTTCCTTGGCGATCCGCCGGCGGCCCCAGCCAGCTGCGGTGAGGCCAAGGATCGCCTGGACTTCCTCTGGAGTTTCCAACGCCGCATCCCGGGAGCTCTGCTCCTGAGGTGACAGCACCACGGTCAGGGCGTTGGCCCTGGTCAGTGGCTCGCAGAGGGGGGCCAGATTTCGTGTCGCATCTGGGCCAGTTTTCGCTGTCGCCTGACA